>JBILFS010000076.1:0-7624 GCA_044351455.1 Paludibacter sp.
CCGGACGGGGTTTGTTCTTATAATGATTAAGCATTGTCGTTGTTTCTAAATTGTAATTTAATTCTGATTAATTCGCAAAGATAATAATTAAAGATTCATTCCAAAAATTTATTTAATCATTCTCATTTCATAATTCCGAAAAATTAACATCAATATCACACATTCATGAAATAAATTATTTGTACATTTGCAATTGTTTTGGAAAAAATCAGTTACATAGGAGAAATCGCTGCACTTGTAGTTGCAGTATGCTGGACATTAAGCGCTTTGTTCTTTGAAAAAGCCGGTCGCAGAATAGGCTCATTATCAGTTAATATAATCCGACTGATGTGGGCGTTTATCTTTTTAGGTACAACATTACTGATTACAAAAGGAAATTTTCTTCCGGTAGGTGCAACACCCGAACAATGGTTCTGGCTTGGATTATCCGGAGTTGTGGGACTGTTTCTGGGCGATTTACTACTGTTTAAGTCATACCTCATCATTGGGTCGAGAACATCAACCCTTATCATGAGCTCCGTTCCTGTTATCACTGCAACCATAGGCTGGATATTTCTGAATGAAATTCTATCTGCAAAAAGCATAATTGCCATCGTGGTTAGTATATGTGGAATCATCATCGCCATAGCAGATAAAAGATTGCGTATCAAAGTGCCTGCTAAAGGTTTATTGTTGGCATTTGGTGGAGCGGTCGGACAAGCGGTTGGTCTTATCCTGAGTAAAAAAGGGATGGGAAGTTATGATGCGGTATCATCCACTCAAATCAGAATAATTTTCGGTTTAGTTTGTTTTATTCTTTTAATTACCTTTTTAAAACGCTGGGGAAAAGTTTTCAGTGCAGTCAAAGACAAACAGGGATTCAGATCAGTTTCAATTGGTGCAGTATTCGGACCATTTATCGGTGTTAGTCTCGCACTATTTTCTATTCAAAACACACAAACCGGTATTGCATCAACTTTCATGGCATTGGTACCGGTTTTCATCATCATCCCATCAGCCTGGATGTTTAAAGAAAAAATCACCTTGCATCATGTGATTGGTGCCATTATCAGTATCATTGGAGTTAGTCTTTTCTTTATATAAACATTTACACACCTGTTTTTTATGAAAAAATCAATTTCTATTTACGCAATTAAAACATTATTTTTCAGCATTATCATTTTTTCCTCCTGTTCAAAAACTCCTGATAATTTACTGATTGTCCCGGCCGATACAAAAGTCGTTATGACAATGAATATTAAAAGCATTGTTGAAAAAGCTGATCCTGAGAAAGTAAGTGAGATGGACATGTACAAAGCCATCATGCAGGAAATAAAAAACGACAACCGGGAACTTGCTTCCATATTGGATGAATTAAAAAAGGATCCGTTTGCAACAGGTATTGATCCCCGGAAAGATATCGTGGGCTTTTTAGTTGATAAATCGGCAAAAGATAAATACATGTGCTTGTCGGCTGTTCTGAAAGATAAACACAAATTCAAAGAAACCGTGAAATTTCTGATTGAAACCAGTGGTAAGGATCTGAAAATCATGATGAGTGAGGATATCTTTTATATTCAGTTATCTTTGTATAATTACCTGGTTTGGGATGATGATAAAATGCTGATTGCAAATGCCATCAGCGCCGGAGAAACAAAGAAACAGCGGTCTGACATCCTCAGTTTGTTTAGTCTGGAAAACAACATCACTGAAAACGAACAATTTAACGCCTTTTTGAAGCATAAAAAAGACATCAATGTCTGGTTTTCATACGATATATTGAAATCCCTGCCAAATTATCAGGCATTGAGTACACAAATTAATCAAACGATGTTGAATGGAACTTCCATCAATTCTTATATCAGTTTTGATGAAAAAAGAATTAACTGGGCTTTTGAAATGATTCCGGGTGAAGAATACAAAAAAATGATGGGTGACAAAAAGTTCTTCTTTGATAGTTTCGAAGGTGATATCATTAAACTTATTCCCGGTAATCAGTTGATAACCATGTCTTCCGCCATCAACATGAAAGAATATTATGCTCAATTGCTTCAGCAACCCAATATGAAAAAATCGGTTGAGGCTATCGAAACTCAATCAGGAATTAATGTGGAAGAAGTTATTGAAACAATTAAAGGCAACCTGGTAATGGGAATTCACGATTTCAAACCAGCACCTCAGTTTGCAGTAGCGGTAGAACTGCATACCAATGAAAAAATCAGCAACATACTTGAAAAATATCCTCAAATATCAAAAAACGGCAATTTGTATACGTTCAATAATGCGACCATGCCTGTGTTTATGGTTTTGGATAAGAAATTCTGTTTCATTTCAAATGATCAGCAACTGTGTAATTTCATCAGCGAAGGCAGTTATCCGGAAGCAAATTTACTATCGACAGAAACAGGTAAGAACGTTCAGAAATGTCCGGCATATTTTAATTTCAATCTGAATAAAAGTGATTATCCTGCCGATGTGATGGCCATGCTTGAAGCCAATCCACAGCCTGCCCTTATCCTTAAAATTTTAGATGAATATGCCATCAATCTGGAATTCAAAACTTCAGATATGTATCATGGTGAATTGAATTTGAACACCACAGAGCAGGAAGGTAATAGTTTATTCAACCTGATTGCACTTTTGAACAGTTACTACAAAGATATTGTTTCTTTATGATGATAGCATTGCAACAACTAAAACCAACGTATATGTCAGAGTCCGATGTTGAAGGCTCTGACATCTTTTTACAAGACCATGTACCTTTCGGGAAAGGGAAGAAATATTTCATCAAAGCAAGTTCCGGCAAAGGAAAAACTTCAGTACTGAATTTTATTTATGGTTGTAATCTGAATTATGAAGGGAAAATTTTTTACGACAATAAAATAAATGTCAAGGATTTATCCGAACTCAGACTGAGAAGACTCAGTTATGTTTTTCAGGATTTCAAACTCTTTCCTGAAATAAGTTTGTATGAAAACATTGAAATCAAAAACAAACTGACAGGCTTTAAATCCGGAGAAGAAATCAGGGAAATGATTGACAAAGTTCAATTACACCATAAAAGTAATGCGTTGGTAAAAACACTTTCATTAGGACAAAGACAACGTGTTGCTATCATCCGGGCATTGTGTCAGCCATTCGACTTCCTTTTGATGGATGAACCTTTTAGTCACCTCGATGATGATAATATTGCCATTTTAACTGAATTAATTGGCAGCGAAGTTGAAAAACAAAAGGCAGGCATGATTTTAACATCATTAGGAAGCGAATATAACTTTACTTACGACACCATTTATCAACTTTGAGATGCTAGTAAAACTTCAGAGAAAAACATTAATTCCTGCCCAGATAATTGGCTATGCACTGGGAATTTTCACCGGAATTACCATCGTTCTGATTGCTTTTCAGTTTTACAGCGATGTTAAACCGCTTTTGGAAGGACAGACAGATGTTTTTAAAAATAATACTGCCGTTATCAGTAAGAATGTATCCTTATTCAATAATCTATCCGGACGAAAATTAAGTTTCGGTGAGGAAGATATAAACAATCTTGAAAAACAGGAATTTGTTGAAAAGGTAGCTAAATTTAACAGCGCTGCATTTGAAATTAAAGCATATACCTCCGGTGATGAGAACATGCCGGTATTTCAGTCGGATCTTTTTTTTGAAAGTATTCCGGATGAATATCTGGATGCCGTAAATGAAGACTGGAAATGGAATCAGGATCAGAATTTTATACCCATCATCATTCCGGAGGATTATTTAAATCTTTATAATTTTGGCTTTGCCGAAAGTCAGGGATTGCCCGTTTTTTCCAAAAATGCGATTGGTCAGATCAGTTTTAATATCAGAATAACCGGAAACGGACAATCAGCAGATTTCAAAAGTCGCATTGTGGGCTTTTCCGGCAAAATCAATTCTATTCTTGTTCCTGAAGATTTTCTGAACTGGGCCAATGAAAAATATGGCACAAAAGAAAAGAAACAGCCTGGCCGACTAATGGTTGAGATGAAAAATCCTGCTGATGACAGAATTCCGGTTTTCTTCCGGGAAAATAATTACAACATCAGCAAGGAAAAACTGGAACTTGGCAAACTGATGTTTTTCTTTAAAACTGCCTTTGGATTTATCTTTTTCATCGCCATGGTGATATCTGTATTGTCAGTTTCATTTATTTTCCTGAGTTTCAGATTAATCTTTGAAAAAAACAGAGACTTAATTCTGAACCTGTTTAATATCGGATACTCTGTAAAACAAATCTCAGCCTTTTATCAGTGGGTGGTTAGTATAATCACTTTGATTGCCTTAGTAATATCGATGGGAGTCAGTTTTGGAATACAATCATATTATCGGGAAAAAATCGTAAATTTGCTCGATTTTGAATCACAACAAAATTACATTTTTTACGTTGGTTGTGTAGTCTTAATTTTACTTTTAATCATTTATAATATCATTCTTCCGGCAAGTATCCGGAGAATTACCCGACGGGGACAATAACTTTATTTGAATGCGACAAAAGATATTAATTTTAATCCTGTTTCTGACTGCTTCAATAGCAATTTTATCGGCGCAGAATAAATTCAGGATTTATGGTTATGTTATTGATGATAAAAACAGAGGCATAGAACTGGCCAATGTATTTATTGAAAATACAGAATTTGGAACAAGTACAAATCCGAATGGTTATTACGAACTGAGTGCCGATACAAAGGATTCATTGACCATCGTTTTTTCTATGGTTGGTTTTGAAACCATCCGTCATAAGTTGTTTCCAAAACAAGCAGTACTACAAATATCAGTAATACTGAGGCCATTAACCAAACAATTCAAGGATGTTGATGTCATTGCACAGCGCAGACAAACATCCACCATGGACTATCTGGACCCTTCAAAATTTAAATTAGTCCCCAATGCATCCGGGAATTTCGAGTCGATCCTGATTACATTTGCGGGTGTTACGTCCAGCAATGAATTAAGTTCGCAGTACAATGTAAGGGGTGGTAATTTTGATGAAAATATTGTTTATGTAAACGGTACAGAAATCTACAGACCATTATTAATCAGAGCCGGACAACAGGAAGGTCTTAGTTTTATCAATCAGGATATGGTTGAAAAAGTTGGTTTTTCTTCCGGTGCATTCAATGCTGAATACGGAGATAAGATGTCGTCGGTACTTGATATTCAGTATAAAAAGCCCAAAGCATTTGAGGCAGGCTATTCAGTGAGTTTATTGGGTGCCAGCGTATTTGTGGGCTCTTCCGGAAAGAACTTCACTCAGATGCACGGAATCAGGTATAAAACATCTGCCTATTTGCTCGGAACACTTGACACACAAGGTGAATACAGTCCGAATTTCATTGATTATCAGGGATATTTTACCTACAACCTGAATCCTAAAAACGAAATCACCTTTTTGGGAAACTTCTCACAAAATCAGTTCAATTTTGTACCCCAAACCAGAGAAACAAGTTTCGGGACATTTAATGTGGGACGAAGTCTTAAAATTTATTTCGAAGGCGGGGAAAAAGACATCTTCAGAACTGGTTTCGGTGCTTTAACCTGGAATTACAAGCCGCAACAAAATCTGAAATTTGGTTTTACAGCTTCAGCTTTTCACACCAATGAAAGTGAAAACTTTGACATTTTAGGGGAATATATCCTCAGTGAGGTTAAAATGGATTTAGAGGCTGAAAACAGAACAGGTGCAACACTGGGCATAGGGAAATATCAGCAACATGCCAGAAATGCGTTGAGAGCAACTGTTGCAACCCTTTCGCATACAGGAGAATACACAGCCCTCAATCATAAAGTTAAATGGGGTGCTAACATTCAGAAAGAAATCATCATCGATAATATTTCTGAATGGGAATGGAGAGATTCTGCCGGATATTCCCTGCCTTACAATAACAAGACAGTGAATCTGTACTATAAGATGAAGTCGAAAAACACCCTGGATAGCTGGAGAACAACGGCTTATGTACAGGACACTTACAAATGGAAAAACAAAGTCGGAAGCTTTACCCTTACAGGTGGTTTGCGTTCACATTTCTGGAACTTCAATAAAGAATTATTGGTTAGTCCGAGAGCATCCATTGCACTTGTGCCTTATTGGGAAAAAGATTTCAGTTTCCGGTTCGCAACAGGAGTATATTATCAGGCACCATTCTACAAAGAAATCAGGGATACACTGACGGATGCATTGGGTAATGTCAATATTTCATTGAATGAGAAAATTAAAGCACAAAGATCAGTACATTTTGTTTTGGGAGGTGATCATTATTTCAGGGCTTTCGGGAGACCATTTAAATTCACTGCTGAAACATATTTAAAGATGGCCGACAGGGTTATCACGTATGATGTTGATAATGTAAGGATTACTTATTCAGGAGAAAACAATGCCAAAGCATATACGGCCGGTGTTGACTTTAAACTTTTCGGAGAACTTGTTCCCGGAACTGATTCCTGGGTGAATTTCTCCCTGATGCGTTCACGGGAAGATATCATTGGAGATTTTTATACCCGTTATTTTTATGATGACAACCGCAAGGTAACCGGTTCAGAAGTGGTTAGTCCGGGTTGGGTTTCCAGACCAAATGAACAAAGGTATGCTTTTTCGATGATGTTCCAGGATTATCTGCCGAACAACCCCAAATACAAAGTTCAGTTGAAATTTATTTATTCTGATGGAATGCCCTACGGTCCGCCAAGAAATAATCTCTACAGAGGATCCTACCGCGCACCCGCATACAAAAGGGTGGATATCGGCGCTTCCAGAATTCTGGTAACAGGTTCGGATGCCCTGTTGAATAAGAAATTCCTGAAAGATGTAAAAAGTATCTGGCTCAATCTGGAATTATTCAATCTCATGGATTTTAAAAATGTCAATTCCTATTATTGGGTTACAGATATTTACAATCAGCAACTTGCAGTTCCGAATTATCTTACAGGAAGGCAATTTAATATCAAATTGATAGTTGATTTTAAATAATTTCACTACTTTTGCATTCAAAACTGAAAAAACATGCCACATTCTTCAATCAGGGGCAATTCTATGCCTGAATCTCCGATCCGCAAATTAGTTCCATTGGCTGATAAAGCCAAGGCACGCGGCATCAATGTATATCATCTGAATATCGGACAACCGGACTTAAAGACTCCGGAATGTGCGTTGGAGGCGATGCGGAAAATAGACAGAACAGTGCTGGAATATAGTCCCAGTGATGGTATCAGGAGTTTAAGAGTTAAATTAGCAGGGTATTATCAACGTTTCAATATTGATGTTACCGAAGAAAATATCATCATAACTACCGGAGGTTCAGAAGCTGTAAATTTTGCTTTTATGAGCTGCCTGGATCCAGGTGATGAAATCATTGTACCGGAGCCTGCATATGCCAATTATACAGCTTTTGCTATTGCTGCTGGTGCGGTTATCAAACCCATTTTTTCAAGTATTGAAGATGGATTTGCATTGCCTCCTATTGAAAAATTTGAAGAAGTAATCACTCCCCGTACCAAAGGAATCCTGATATGCAACCCGAATAATCCAACAGGTTATTTATACAACAGATCAGAAATGAATAAAATCAGGGATTTGGTAAAGAAATATGATCTTTATCTTTTCTCGGATGAAGTTTATCGCGAATTT
>JBILFS010000301.1:0-3461 GCA_044351455.1 Paludibacter sp.
AGGAATAACATAATCTTTGGGGATATAATTGAAATTACTTTCTTTAGAAGAAGCAACAACATCCACTTCTCCAAAAGCTTTCGCTTCTTTGATGGCTTTGCTTGCCCATGTACCTGTATTCAGATAGGCAGCTTTTTTCTCCATCAAATTAAAAGGAATCATACAGAACTGAAGACTTGCACCTCCACCTAAGAATAATACCGAATAACCTTCAGGTATATTTAACACTTCCTTGAACAAAGCAACCGCTTCATCCACTACAGGTTCAAAATCTTTGGAACGGTGAGAAATTTCGAGAATAGACAAACCTGAACCATTGAAGTCCAATACAGCTTCAGCAGTCTTTTCAATCACTTCACGGGGGAGAATAGATGGTCCCGCATTAAAATTATGCTTTTTCATACAATAAAAAATATGTGTGTTTAATAGAATCTTACACTTTTTTTTGAGCCACAAAGGTACATTTTTTTTTGCTTTTCACCTAAAAAAAAATGAATTTATATCAAAAACAACTTATAAATATCAGATTATAAGCTTGAATGATTTTTTAACCAGAAACAAGCTTATTACTCTTGTTGGGCTCATATCATTTTTGTATATTTACAGCCAAAATATTCACTTTAAATTTATATATTATGATAATCGGACTTCCAAAAGAAATAAAAAACAACGAGAACAGGGTTGCGCTTACTCCATCAGGCGTACACACATTAACATCAAGAGGACATAAAGTGTTGGTTGAAAACAATGCAGGTTTAAACAGTGGCTTCACCAATCAAAACTACATCAATGCTGGTGCTGAAATTATTGAAAAAGCTGCTGATGTTTTTGCTCAGGCAGAGATGATTATGAAAGTTAAAGAGCCAATTGCAAGCGAATATGACCTAATCAGGCCTGATCAGTTGGTATTTACTTATTTTCACTTTGCTTCGGGAGAAGAACTGACCAGAGCGATGATCAAAAGCAAAGCCGTTTGTTTGGCTTATGAAACAGTGGAATTGAACAACACCCTGCCTTTACTCATCCCCATGTCGGAAGTTGCAGGCCGTATGTCGATTCAACAGGGAGCTAAGTATCTGGAGAGACCTCAGGGAGGCAAAGGCATTCTTCTCGGAGGCGTACCAGGCGTTAATCCTGCACATGTACTGATTTTAGGTGGTGGAATTGTTGGCACCCATGCAGCCTGGATGGCAGCAGGATTGGGCGCTCATGTTACCATCGCTGATATATCTTTACCCAGACTTCGTCAGTTGAGTGAAATCATGCCGGCAAATGTTGATACAATGATGTCGTCGCATTATAATATTGAAGAGATTCTGCCAAGAACCGACCTGGTTATTGGTGCAGTATTGATTCCGGGAGCCAGGGCACCACATTTGATTACCAAAGAGATGTTGAAATTACTTCCGAAAGGAGCCGTTTTGGTGGATGTGGCCATTGATCAGGGTGGCTGTTTCGAAACTTCCCGTCCGACCACCCATGCCGATCCTGTTTATGAAGTTGATGGCATTTTGCACTATTGCGTTGCGAATATACCGGGAGCAGTGCCCTACACTTCTACCCTTGCGCTAACCAATGCCACACTCCCCTACGCCGTAAAACTGGCCGATCTGGGTTGGGAGAAAGCCTGTGAACTGCACGAAGACCTGCGAAAAGGATTGAATATTGTGAGAGGAAAAGTTGTTTGCGAAGCAGTAGCGGAAACATTTGGAATATCGTAACCGCCAAACCATCTGTAGAGACGCACAATTTGTGCGTCTCTGTAATTCAAAATACCCATATTGGGATGGTATGAGACGCACAAATTGTGCGTCTCTACTATTTTCCGCCAACAATTTTCTTGATTTCATTCAATTTATTCAACGCTTCTATAGGCGTCAGATTATTAATATCCAAACCTTTGATTTCGTCGCGGATTTGTTCCAGCACCGGATCGTCCAATTGAAAGAAACTGAGTTGAAAGCCTTCGCGCTGACCGGCAATTTCGCCTATCGGTTTAGCTACACCTGATTGTCGGTTATCCGTCTCCAGTTGTTTTAGAATCTTCTCTGAACGCTTTACAATGCTTTGCGGCATACCTGCCATTTTCGCTACGTGAATACCAAAACTATGTTCGCTTCCACCCCGAACAAGTTTACGAAGAAAAATTATTTTCTTGTCCACTTCCTTCACCGAAACATTATAATTCTTAATCCGGTGGAAGGATTTTTCCATTTCGTTCAATTCGTGGTAGTGGGTGGCAAAAAGCGTTTTTGCTTTGCAGTGCGGATGCTCGTGGATATACTCCACAATGGCCCAGGCGATAGAAATACCATCATAGGTTGAAGTTCCCCGACCAAGTTCATCAAACAAAATTAAACTCCTGTCGGAAAGGTTATTCAGGATACTGGCAGCTTCATTCATCTCTACCATGAAAGTTGATTCGCCCTGAGAAATATTATCGCTGGCTCCTACCCTGGTAAATATTTTATCAACAACTCCTATAGAGGCACTCTGAACCGGCACAAAACACCCGATTTGCGACATCAGTGTGATGATAGCTGTTTGTCGGAGTAAGGCCGACTTACCCGACATATTCGGACCTGTAATGATGATAACCTGCTGTGATTCACTATCGAGATAAACATCATTGGAAATATAGCTATCGCCCGGCGGTAGTTGCTTTTCAATCACCGGATGGCGACCCTGTTTGATATCAATCACTGATGAATCATTGATTTCCGGACGAACATATTTATTTTCAGCAGAAACCCGGGCAAATGAAAGCAGGCAATCGAGCTGTGCGATCAAAGTCGAATTCAGCTGAATTGCAGGAATATAATCAGACAAAGCCAATACCAGTTCGTTGTAAATGCGGATTTCGATGATTGAAATTTTTTCTTCAGCTCCAAGAATTTTTTCCTCATATTCTTTAAGTTCCTGAGTAATGTACCGTTCAGCATTCACGAGTGTTTGCTTTCTGATCCAGGTTTCCGGCACTTTATCTTTGTGGGTATTTCTAACCTCAATATAATATCCGAAAACATTGTTAAAACTGATTTTCAGACTCGGAATGCCGGTTTCAGCACTTTCTCTTTCCTGAATTCTCATCAGGAATTCCTTACCGGAATAAGCCAGTTCCCTTAATTCGTCCAAATCAGCATCAATTCCCTTTCTGATGATATTCCCCCTGTTCACCTGGACAGGTGGATCGGGCTGAACCTCCTTTTCAATTTTTTCTGCAATGATATAACAAGCATTTAACTGATCCCCGATCTTTTGTAAGGTTGGATTATCGCTACCCTCACAAGCTTGTTTAATCGGTTCAATAGCCTTCAATGCCACTTTCATCTGGACAACCTCTCTGGGATTGATTCTACCTACAGCAACTTTAGAAATGATTCTCTCCAAATCGCCAATCAGGGCAATCTGTTGCTCCAACATCAGTTTCAGTTCAGGAACCCTGAAGAAGAATTCCACCA
>JBILFS010000302.1:0-3449 GCA_044351455.1 Paludibacter sp.
ATGATTAAACTCAGGATTGTACTCGGACTTCCGACTTTTGATAAGATTTTTCATGAATCACAATATACAGATATGAGAGGTGGCATGTTGGAAGCCATGGGCATTCTGTTTCAGAAGAATGTAAAACTGTATCTTTATCCCTATACCGATACCGAGACCGGTAAAATCATTTACCCGGATGAAAAACATTTCCGGGATGAATACCATCTCCTGTGGAAATATCTGATTACGACCAGGAAAATTCTGATAATGAACGGCATTCCCACAAACCATCTTAAATTAACATCCGCTTACATCACCTCTCTTATTGAGTCTTCTGATGAGGAGTTGAAAAATTTTGTACCTGAAAAGGTTTATGACATGATCAGAAAAAAAGGACTTTTCGGTTTCGGATCAGCGAAAAGAGTTTAAATAGTCTGCAAGTTTTATCGACAGGGAGAACAATCCCTGCACAGTCCTCAGTCCTGCAGAGGCTATAGGTGTGTAACCGCATGTAAGGCGAAGCCGTAGCTTACGGATATTACAAAAAAATTTCACACTGAACAATCTCTCTTCTTATATGTTTTAACCAAATTGTCGTGTTTAATCAAATTGAAAATTTAATATGTCAGTCACAAACACACCAGAAACTCCTTTGATTTCAAAAAAAGAAAACATTTTCAAAGAACTACTCAATGCCATCAAAGGTATAGAGGCTGATTATACAAAAATCAGCATCAAAAGAGCTATTTTACTATTGGCTGTTCCCATGATTCTCGAACTAATCATGGAATCTACTTTTGCCATCGTGGATATCTTTTTCATTGGAAAATTAGGACCTTCAGCTGTTGCAACGGTCGGATTAACAGAAACATACCTGTACTTATTATATTCCCTGGCATTCGGATTATCGATGGGTGTAACAGCCATCATTGCCCGGCGTATTGGCGAAAAACATCATCAGGATGCAAACAAAACAGCTTTACAGGCAATTTTTCTTGGAGTAATAATCTCCATACCATTTGCGGTTGGCGGCATATTCTTTTCCAAAGAACTGCTTGCCCTGATGGGTGCAGATGCCTGGGCGATTGAACACGGCTATAAATACACCCAATGGATGCTGGGAACCAGTGTAGTAATAGTATTGCTTTTTGTCATCAATGCCATTTTCAGAGGTGCAGGTGATGCAGCCATTGCCATGAAAATTCTTTTTCTGGCCAATGGAATCAACATCATTTTAGACCCGATCCTGATAAACGGCTGGGGCATTATCCCTGCCATGGGTATTGAAGGAGCAGGCATTGCTACCGCAGTTGGCAGAGGAGTGGGTGTAATCGGACAGCTTATCGTACTTTTCAGGGGAAATAAGCAAATTCGGTTAAGTATAAAAAAAATCATCTGGGATGCAAAACTGATGCTGAATCTGGTAAAAACCTCCATTGGGGGCGTTGGTCAGAATTTAGTTTCCATGACCTCCTGGATATTTCTGATGCGCATACTCTCAGAAATCGGAAGCGAAGCTGTTGCAGGTTCAACCATTGCACTCCGCATTCTGATGTTCACCCTGATGCCGGCCTGGGGACTATCCAATGCAGCATCAACCTTAGTTGGACAAAACCTCGGCGCTGAAAGTCCTGAAAGGGCTGAATCTGCTGTATGGAAAATAGGTACTTACAACATGATATTTCTGGGAATTGTATCCCTGGTATACTTTTTCTTCAATACGGAATTAATGAAAATCTTCACGGATGATATAAAAGTAATTGAAATTGGGGCAGAATGGCTGAGGATTCTCTCCTTTTCCTTTATTGTTTATGGCTGGTGGATGGTTTCGGTACAGGCATTCAATGGTGCCGGCGACACCCGTACACCCACTTACATCAATATTGTATTTTTCTGGCTGATACAAATACCGTTATCTTATTTCTTAGCGGTACATCTCGGTTGGGAGCATTCCGGCATTTTCTGGGGCGTTTTCATTTCTGAAACATCAGTAGGATTATTTACGCTGTGGTTGTTTTCAAGAGGAAAATGGAAAAATGTTAAAGTTTGAAATAAAAAATTTCCGATAAAAAATTTGCTTATCTTTGCACCACAATTCTCCGTTCAGGCGTGAAGGAGTATTCAATTTAAGGGGCTGTTTGGTTTTGACAGCAGGTAGAAAGGATATGTAAGCATGTCGAGCGGAGTGGAAACGGCTCGTAAATCTCGGTTCACAAAACAATAACTGGCGAAAATAACTACGCTCTTGCTGCTTAATCGAATCATAGTAGATCTAGCTTAATCCCTGCACAAGGTGCGGGGACGAGACATCCTCCCAAGGCCGTTGATCCGGGGCCAAAGATATGAGGGTGCAGCTAAACCGGAAATAGTCGCATTTAGCCTTGGAGATGCGATGAAATAAAGAGGATAAGGCGCGGGTTGGTGGCTTCGGTCTTGCCCACGCACGAAAACCTAAGCGAAGATAAACATGTAGAAAGCTTATTATTTCCTTGTTTGGACGAGGGTTCGACTCCCTCCAGCTCCACGAAAATCTTTACAATTATGAAACCAACATTCATCCCAACCTACGTTGTTATCGGATTCATTATCACTGGATTTATTGTAACAGCTTTTAAAACTGCTCCTGAGCAGGCTAACCGGAGTCCACGCGAAAATTATCTTCAGTATTGTGCGGGTTGCCATGGCGAGCAACATGAACGATTCGCTGCCCGCGCCTGGGTTTATGGCAATTCCCTGAAAGAAGTTACTGCAACATTAAAACATGGCAGACCTGCTATCGGCATGCCTGAATTTGCCAAAGCAATGAATGATACGGAAATCCGGGAACTTGCTGAATATACCATTCGGGAAGTTGCTCAGGTTCCAAAGATTATTCCATCAGAATTTAATGTGAATGAAAAAGTACAATCTCTCGACCTGACTTTTAAACTTGAGGAGGTTGCAAGCGGAATGAATATTCCCTGGGGAATGGGCTTTCTTCCTGATGGATCAATGCTGGTTACCGAAAAAACAGGTAAATTATTCCATATAAAAAATGGAAAACAGTCTGAAATAACTGGTGTTCCCAAAACTGTGGTTCGTGGTCAGGGTGGATTGATGGAGGTTCTGGTTCACCCTGAATTCAAAAAAAACAAATTGATTTATCTGTCTTTTGCTGATGGCGATACACCCGACAAAATAAACACTACTATTATACGTGCTGTATTGAAAAACGGTAAACTATCCCGTATCCAAAAGATTTTTCATGCGAATCCTGATACTAATAGCGGATCACATTTTGGTTGCCGTATGTTTTTCGACAAGGATGGATACCTCTTTTTCAGTATTGGTGAACGTGGCAGAAAGGAAAATGCGCAGGATTTAACCAATCATTGTGGAAAAATTCACCGGATTTATGAGGATGGTCGTATTCCTGCCGACAATCCTTTCGTTAATACTGCAGGCGCTATGCCAACCATCTGGAGTTA
>JBILFS010000303.1:0-3447 GCA_044351455.1 Paludibacter sp.
CAATGATTTCATTCAGTCTTCTGATTTTAATTTCTTCAGACACATCATCCGGCATTCTTTTCGCCGCAAGCGTTCCGGGTCGTTCGGAGTATTTAAACATAAATGCCTGATCAAATCTCACTTCTTTCATCAGCGACAATGTTTCCTGATGTTCTTCTTCTGTTTCGCCACTGAAACCACAGAAAATATCGGTACCAATGCTACAACCGGGAATAATGCTGCGAATGGCTGCAATTCTGTCGAGATACCATTCCCGGGTATATTTCCTGTTCATGTTTTTCAAAACCGTATTACTTCCTGATTGAACCGGTAAGTGGATGAATTTACAGATATTGGGGTATTTGGCAATGACTTCCAGCGTTTCATCATTCATGTCTTTGGGATGGGAAGTTGTAAATCTTATGCGCATGTCGGGAGTTTCTTCAGCTACAATTGACAAAAGTTCAGGGAATAGTATAGTCCTTTCACCATCCACATATTTATAGGAATTGACTGTTTGTCCTAATAAAGTAACTTCTTTGTAGTTTTTTGCACGTAAATCTCTGATTTCATTCAGGATACTTTCCACATCACGACTTCTTTCCCTGCCTCTGGTAAAGGGAACAACACAATAGGTGCAAAACTTGTCGCATCCACGCATGATGGAAACAAATCCTGAGATAGAAGCGCCAATCCTGGTTGGCATTACATCCTTATAGGTCTCGGTTTTTGATAATTCGACATTGATGGCTTTATCGCCTTTTTCAACTGAATTAATTAAATTGGGGATGTCGAGATAAGCATCCGGACCAACTACTAAATTTACTCCGTGATTGGTGATGAGCTCTTCTTTTACTCTTTCGGCCATACAGCCGATAACCCCAACCACCAGTTTTTTGTTTTTTCTTTTCAGGGACTGATAATATTTCAATCGCTGATATATCTTTTGTTCGGCATTATCGCGCACCGAACAGGTGTTTACAAAGATGGCATCTGCATCGGTAATTTTTTCTGTAATGCCAAATCCATCCATTTCCATTATTGATGCCACTACTTCACTGTCAGCTACATTCATCTGGCAGCCATAGGTCTCAATAAAGAGCTTTTTGTCGTTCAAAGCGGATTTAGAGTCCGTTGATTCGACTTTTAAGTCATTGTTATTCATTTTTATCGCTATAAAATTTAATATTATTCACTGCAAAATTACTTTTATTTCACCATATTTGGAAATTTAATATGTAATCATTTCATAATAATCATGAATTTATTGTTTAAAAACTGTTAATGAAAATATTTAAGTATCTGAATAACAATTTCAGAAAAACCTTCAATTGTTTTTAAATGTTAAATATTGCAATTTGGTAAAAAATAATTGGAAAAATGTTTGGTGGAAATAAAAACTCACCTTATCTTTGCAGAGTAAACAAACAGATAAATTTTTCATAGTTAAGGTTTAGGTTAAAATGTGCAATGGGTGGCTGGGAAGTTACCCATTGTTTTTTTGTATAAGTCTGAATAAAAAATATCTCAAATTTAAATTGAATTTATCCGAACTTTCATTATATTTGCAAATAATAAAGAAATGAATTATGGACGATTTTGGTGACTATATTTATCTGATTGCGATTGCAATAGCTGCCATCAGTAGTATTCTGAATAAGAAAAAGAAGAAAACGGAAGAGCAGCAAAGGGAAGCAGGTGAGGATATGTTTCCTGATTTGGATGACGTGATTCCGGATATTCCTGAATACCAACCTGAAAAGGTGAAACCGGTTTATCAGGAAGTGGTTTTTGATGCTCCTGTTGTAAATAAACCTGCAGCCCGTGTTTTGGATTATACTGAAGTATTGGATAATCAATTAGGTTATGAGGCCATTAATGATGTAAAAAAGGCAAGAGCAGTAAAAATGGTCAATAAAATAACAAAAACTGAAATAAAAACTTTGCCTGGTTTCGAAGAAACAGAGCCTGAACAACCGAGTGAGTATCTTTTACAAAATGAGGAGGAAGCTAAAAGGGCAATTATTTACGCAGAAATATTCAATAGAAAATATTCCTGATTCGTAAAAATTATAATAATAAATAGGCAAGGAACGAAAATATAAACTATATTTGCATTTTTAATAGAATTTATCAAAACAGGAGTTCCGGCATGTGTCGGAATTCTTTTATTTTTTAATATATCAAAACAATAGGGAAGGAAGAATATTATGGCGGTGATTTATATGACAGCAGATGGTTATAAGAAGCTGATGGAAGAGTTGAATGAACTTGAAAGGGTTCAGAGACCGGCGATTTCGAAACAAATTGCAGAGGCCCGTGATAAAGGTGATTTGTCGGAAAACGCTGAATACGACGCAGCGAAAGAGGCTCAGGGTCTGCTTGAAATGAAAATTTCACATCTAAAGGAAACAGTTGCTGCTGCACGGATGATTGATGAATCAAAGATCAATACAAGCGAGGTTCAGATTCTTAATCGTGTGAAGATCAGGAATGTCAAAACCGGTTTGGAAATGTCTTATATGATCGTATCTGAAAGTGAGGCCAATCTGAAAGAAGGTAAACTTTCGGTTACTACTCCTATTGCTAAGGGTTTACTTGGTAAAAAAGTGGGTGATAAAGCTCAGGTTCAGGTTCCTTCCGGATTAATGGAATTTGAGATTATGGATATATCAATCTGAAAGGATATGACAATTTTTTCAAGAATTATTGCCGGAGAAATCCCCTGTTATAAAATTGCTGAAAGTGAAAAGTTTTTTGCTTTTTTAGATATTAGTCCGATGACCCCGGGACATACCCTGGTTGTGCCAAAAATCGAAGAGGATTATTTGTTTGATTTGGATGATGAAACAATTGCTGGTATGATGGTTTTTGCAAAGAAAATTGCTAAAGCATTGAAAGAAGCAGTTCCATGTGTTAGGGTAGGGGTGGCCGTTCTGGGGATGGAAGTGCCGCATGCCCACATTCATTTGGTTCCCTTATTAAAGGAATCGGATTTAAATTTTCGTAATCCAAAATTGAAACTCAGTACTGAAGAAATGGAAGAGACCGCAAAAAAAATCAGAGCATTGCTCTGATTTTTTTTTGACTACAGCGCTCCTGTCATCCCGGGCGAATTTCCACTGTCATCCTGAGCGAAGCGAAGGATATAATTCCTTATCTCACCTTTTTCAATACCATGCCCGACCTTGCCGGAATATACAATTTCAACCATTCCCGGCCACTTTCATGAACAGGATTTTTCAGGGAAAAATGTTCTATACTTTCATCAACAATCCCAAAACCTCCGAATTTTGGATTGTCAGAATTTAAAATCGTTTGATAAACACCTTTATCGGCAAGAATGCCATAATCCGTATAAGATTTTTCTCCATTGAAGTTGAATACAAAAACAAACTCACCTCGTTGATATGCCAACACCTGATCGCCATCATTATCCCACAACTGATTGATGGGTAGTTTGTTGAA
>JBILFS010000304.1:0-3444 GCA_044351455.1 Paludibacter sp.
CGGAATCAGATTCACAAAGACATTGACTTTGGCGATACCAAGAACCCTGATTACCCGGGCAAAAAGCACAAAAGCCAAAACTGATGCAAATATAGTTAACATCAGCAATGCCTGCAAGGATTCGAATGAAATTTTTATAGATGAAAAATTTGGCAAATCAACAATTAAAACGACAGGAATAAAGTACAAAACGCCAATCAGACTTTGATAGAAAATCACATTAACAGCCTTATAATGAGAAGATATTTTTCGCAGCGTTGCCGTATAAAACACGGCAGAAAAGACCGCCATAAACATCAGCAAAACACCACCCAAAGCCGCATCAAAAGAAGAACCAGGTTGATAAATCACCAATAAGACACCACAAACCGACACTACAATTCCCAGAATATTAGTCCATCCGATTTGTTCTTTATAAAGAAAAAATGCCAGTATCGGAGCAAACAACGGAATCGTAGCAATAATAACCGATGCTGATGTTGCATCCATCATGGTAAGTCCGTATGTTTCACCAATATAATATAGAAAAGGCTCGAAGAGTGCAAGCAACAGAAACCAGGGAACATCCTTTTTCCTGAGCATTTGAAAACTCCGGCTGATTTTTGCATAACCATATAAGAGGATAGATGCCAAAATCAAACGAAGAATAACCAGGGTTACCGGTGGAAAAGATTCGATGGCGATTTTAGTCCAGATGAACGAAAACGACCAGAAAATCATGGCGAGCACAATAGCCCCATAGGTTTTAAACCATTGCATACTTTGTATTTTTAAGAAGTATCAAACCTCCGGAACTACGATAATTGATTGATTTCAGTTTTAATCTCGCTCCAAACCGCTTCAGGCATTTTGGCACCCAGTACCTCCACAACCTTTGAAGAAACCAGTGAACCAATCAGGCCACATTTAGGTAATTCGTAACCACAGGCCAAGCCATACAAAAAACCGGCAGCATACAAATCGCCCGCACCTGTGGTGTCAATACAATCGGCCATAAAGGGAGCGATCGTATGGTTTTGATCCTCAGAACGCACAAAAGAACCATCCTTTCCGATTTTCACCACGGCAATATCACAATGATCGCCGATATGCATCAATGCCTCCTGAGGCTCCATGCCCGAAAAAGCCTTTGCTTCATCTTCGTTAGCGAAAACAATATCCACATAATTTTTAATTAACTCTCTTAGAAAATCAAGATTTGCCTCCACAACATTATAGCTGGCAAGGTCAACAGAAACCATCAACCCTTCGGCTTTGGCCAGTTTCACAGCAGTACGAATCAATGCATGATTCTGAACAAGATAACCTTCAATATGAAAAATTTCATAACCCCTGAACATTTCCGGTTTGAGATCAGCAGGATCGAGTTCGCAGGCCGCACCCAGGAAAGTACAAAGCGTTCTTTCCCCATCAGCAGAAACAAGCACCGTACAGGTTCCCGAATTATTCACACTATATTCCAGATGCGGAGTAACCCCATTCTTCAAAGTATCCTGCATAAAAAACTCACCCACATCGTCCCTGCCAATTTTCCCGATAAAACCGGCATGTCCACCCAAACGGGTTATCCCATTGATTGTATTCGAAGCCGAACCACCAGTTGCCATTAAGGCATCAGAAAAATCAAGCGCTGCACGAATTTCCTGCTGTTTTCCCAGATCGATGAGTTGCATACTACCCCTTGGCAAATTTAATACATCCAACACCTGATCATCATTAATCTGCAACAGAATGTCAGTCAGAGCATTACCCATACCCAATATTTTCTTCATAAAATTTCTCCTTATTTTTTTTGCAAAGATATTGCATAATTCAGAAAAACCTATTACTTTTGCAACGCATTTGAGAAAAAAATGCAACAAACTCTTCCTTAGCTCAGTCGGTTAGAGCATCTGACTGTTAATCAGAGGGTCCTTGGTTCAAGTCCAAGAGGGAGAGCAATAAAGTAAGATAAACCGCTGTAAATCATATATTTACAGCGGTTTTTTAATTGATTGGTACGTAATTTAGTACGAAATATCGTAGGATTATTCAATCAATAGACTTATAGTTTTCTCGTCATTATTTTTCAAGTTCAGTAAATCTTCTTTTGTCAAGTGATTATCAATTATCCATGCTTTGCATTTTCTTAGAATCTGTTAGTTATTATCGATGTGGCAACACCAGAAGAAAACTCATACGTTGAAAGTCTATTTTCCAGTGTGGAAAAAGAAGTAATTCTTACACATGAATTTGATAGTTTGTATCACGCCCGGGAAGTGTTCAGAAGATATTTTATCTTCCATAACACCAAACGCAGAAGGCATGCATTGGAAAAGCGGATGGCAACAAAGAAAACAAATGAATTTGTCGAAATAATAACTCTTACTATCTTTGCATGCTAAAAAATTCCATCAGTTAAATAAATTATGCAAAAACAACCTGAGGCAGTGATTATTGGTGCGGGTGTGGGGGGACTCACAACGGCTGTGTTTCTGGCGCGGGCCGGTTATCAGGTAAAAATTTTTGAGAAAAATCCAAATCCTGGTGGAAGATGCGGCAGACTGATGAGGGACGGTCATCGCTTCGATCTGGGTGCCACGCTTTTGCTGATGCCTTCTATTTACAGGGAGGTTTTCAATGCGCTGGATATCAACATGGATACCGAACTGGAAACGCAATCGCTCGACCCGGTTTACAAGTTATTTTTCAGTGATGGGTCTGTTTTTCCTTTTCATAGAAATGAAGAAAAAATGAAGGAAAACCTCATGGCTATCGAACCGGAGTGTTATCCTTTGTATCAACGGTATATCCGGGAAGGTTACGACTTTTTCAAACAGGCAATGACCGGCTTGTTGAACCGTAATTTTTATCATGCTTTTCAGTTTATCAAACCTGCCAATGTGGCATTGCTGATCCGGCTGAAAACATGGATAATTCATACCAACTATGTCAAACGATTTTTCAAAGATCACAGACTTCAAAAAGCATTTTCTTTTCAGAATATTTACGTGGGACAAAATCCTTACCGGCAACCGGCTTTCTTTTCGATGCTTCCGGGTGCCGAGGTTCATGAAGGGGCTTTATTTCCCAAAGGTGGGATGCACAGGATCGTGGAAAGACTGATATCTGAGGCCCGGAAACTGGGTGTTGAGATTATATTGAATGAGCCTGTTGAAAAAATCATTATCCGCAAGAACAGGGCAACGGGTATTTTACTGGAAAATAACAGGGAAGTCATGGCCGACATCGTGATTGCTAACGCTGATTTACCTTATATCTACAACCAGCTCCTGCCTCCGGGACTGATGCAGCAAAGATTAAAAAGGATGGAATATTCCTGTTCAGCACTTGTTTTTCACTGGGGATTGAAAAAGGTATATCCACAACTGGATCAGCATAGTATTTTTCTTGAAGATCCCTACAAGGAAGGCATGGATATGATTTTCAGAGATAAAAATATCA
>JBILFS010000305.1:0-3441 GCA_044351455.1 Paludibacter sp.
GTTGGGTGTGGGGTAGGCCGGACTCTCAAAATAATAGGCCATACCTACTCCGGCGATCAAATAGGGATTCAGCTTCCTGATTTCACCTGCCGGTAAACGGTTGTTGAATTTGTACATGGCATAAAGATCAAAATCGAATTTCCTGCCAATAAATTTATTTTTGCTGATATAGGTGCCGTTAATAGTTCCATAACTGTCTTTCGCATCAAAGCCATAATCTCCAAAGGATGCCCCTATGCCTAAATTCCAGATGGGACTGATGTAACTGTTGATGTTGACTCCTCCTGCAAAATAACGCTCTGCCTGATTGAAAAATCCATTGCCATAATCGCCCCAGTATTCATTCTTCACAACACTAAACTCCATGGTTAGTTTGTTGATGGCTGTTTGTGCTTTCATTATAAGTGTTGAAAACAAAAAGAAGCACAAAAAATGAATTTTTAAAGCTTTAGTCATTTCGGATGAACCTTTTTTAGGATTGTGGCAAAAATACAAAAATACCGGGGATTTTACCCCCGGTATTTAAAAAAGTTTTAAAAAATAACTGTTTTTTTATTATTTTACTTTGAAAGTTGTTCTTCTGTTTGCAGCTCTTCCATCAACTGTTGCATTATCAGCAACCGGTTCAGTGAAACTCCGGTTTCACTTCCACTTTTACTTCAGGACAGCCATTGTTTGCTTTTACTCCTTTTTTATCTACCACACCGTCATTGTCATCATCGGTGTTGTTGCCAGGTTGAATGGCCAAACTTAATATATGTTTGCCAAATGCATCTCCCGAATCAGGATATTTCGACATTGGGGCGTTGTAAACAGGGTTCGAAGCACCACGGTTTTCATCTCTTTTGTCAGATGTTGTGATGTTGTACACATAACGATATTTAAATAAATTTATTGAAGAACTTTGCGCATTAAGAAAAATATCAAGCCCGAAAATATTATATAAATATTGATTTTTTACTAATTTGCTTGCAATCTTATAAAAAAGTATTACTTTTGCATCAAGATTATTGCAAATATGACACGATTTTTTACATACTTTTATTTTTACTTTTACTTTAAACAGTGAGAGCAGGATGATTGTGATGTAATTTATAAATAACGATATTCAAATCCTGCCGGAACTTTACCAGCAGGATTTTTTAATTTAATGACGTCAGAGGTTCGAAAAAACATTTGTTTTATATGAAAAGAGTCGCGATTCAGGGTGTAAGTGGTGCGTATCACGAAATTGCCGCCCGTCAGTTTTTTAAGGAGGAGGAAATAGAGATTGTTCCCTGTATGACTTTCAGGGATTTGTTTCAGGCTTTGGCCAACGACCCGCAATTGCTGGGCATTGTTGCCATCGAAAATACCATTGCCGGTAGCTTGTTGCAAAACCATAATTTAGTCAGAGAAAGTGGCTGCCTGGTTGTTGGGGAACATAAACTGCGTATTTCTCATTCCCTGTGTGCATATCCCGGACAAAGCATCCCTGATATTCAGGAGGTGCATTCGCATCCTATTGCGTTGATGCAATGCGAGGAGTTTTTAGGGGAACATCATCATTTCCGGGTAGTAGAAAGCGACGATACTGCCCTTTCTGCCCGGGAAATTGCTGAAAATAAAATCATGGCCAGGGCTGCCATCTGTAGTAGTTTTGCTGCTGAAAAGTATGGCCTGGAGGTGCTGGCTTCCGAAATTGAAACGAATAAAAGGAATTTTACGAGATTTCTGATTGTGGCCGAACCGGAACTGGCGCAGGTTATGACCAGAAATATTCCTGTTGATAAGGCATCGATGGTGTTTACGCTTCCTCACGAAGAGGGTAGTCTGGCCAAAGTGCTCTCCATCCTTTCTTTTTATCATGTCAATCTCACCAAAATTCAATCGCTTCCTATCATCGGAAGGGAATGGGAATATCAGTTTTATATCAGTCTTACTTTCAATAATTACGAAAGATATCGTCAGGCACTGGATGCTGTAAGACCTTTATTGAAAGATTTTCAGTTGCTGGGTGAATATTGTGAGGCAAAAACGCCGGCTGTTTAATAATAAGGATAAATATTGTAAAAAATGAAAATAAAACCAGCAAACCGGTTGAACAGTGTTTCGGAATATTATTTTTCTCAAAAACTGAGGGAAGTGGCCGAAATGAATGCTGCCGGTAAAAATGTGATCAACCTGGGTATTGGTAATCCTGATTTGCCTCCTTCCGAAGAGACCATTCAAACGCTTGCCGATGAGGCGAAAAAGCCGGATGTACATGGTTACCAGAGTTATGTGGGCATCCCCGAATTGCGAAATGGTTTCGCTGCCTGGTATGCGAAATGGTATGGCGTGAAACTGAATCCTGCCAATGAAATTCAGCCGCTCATCGGGTCGAAAGAGGGTATTCTGCATATTACCCTGGCTTTTGTGAATCCGGGTGAAAGTGTGTTGGTGCCCAATCCTGGATATCCGACTTATACATCTGCAAGCAGAATATGCGAAGCAAATATTGTTTCCTACGATCTGGATGAAACGAACAACTGGCAACCCGATTTTGTTTCATTAGAGAAAATGGATTTGAGTAATGTGAAACTGATGTGGGTAAATTATCCGAACATGCCTACCGGTGCCAATGGGAATCCGGAACTTTTTGAAAAATTAGTGGCCTTCGGTAAAAAACATCAGATTGTAATTTGCAACGATAATCCTTATAGTTTTATTCTGAATGATGATAAATATAGTATCCTGGCAGTAGAAGGTGCCAGGGATATTTGTATTGAACTGAATTCCATGAGTAAATCTCACAACATGGCCGGATGGCGTATGGCGATGCTGGCATCCAATGCGGAATTTATTCAGTGGATACTGAAGGTGAAATCGAATGTGGACTCGGGCATGTTTCGTCCCATGATGGTGGCTGCTGCCAAAGCTTTGGAGAATACACCCGAATGGCACAACTCTATGAATGCAGTTTATGCAGTACGCAGGAAATATGCGTTGCAAATTATGGATGCTTTGGGTTGTGAGTATGATGTCAATCAGGTGGGTATGTTTATCTGGGCGAAAATTCCTGATAAATACCGGGATTCCGGAGAACTTGCCGATGAAGTGCTCTATGGCAAAAACGTATTCATTACACCGGGTTTGATTTTTGGCGACAAAGGAAACCGGTATGTGCGTATCTCGCTGTGTTGTCCTGAGGATTTATTGAAACAGGCTCTGGGTAGAATTTTGCCGGATGAAGAAGGGGTTTTACCACAAAAGGCACAAAAGGAAGACTAAGGGATCACAAAAGTTTTCATGGAAAATCCGGTTGTTTCACTGAGTTGGATTATTGACAGCTCAAAATTAAGATTATTAGTTTTAAAAATAAATTATATTAGAATAATAACAATAAAACACAATTGCTAAAAAATTGGATATAAGATATTTCACAATAAAAACTTTTGTGATCCCTTAGTCTTCCTTTTG
>JBILFS010000306.1:0-3430 GCA_044351455.1 Paludibacter sp.
ACCTGATAATCTGAAAACAGCAGTATACATTGTTCACATTGAATCAAAAACACACAAAGCATTTACAAAACTCATTGTTAGATAATTATAAATACATATACAAAATGAAACAATTTCTTCTATCAGCATTTTTAATTACAATTAATTCGATTCTATTCTCAGCCAACATAGTTTATCCCTGGCGTGCCACAACTGCCATTGTAAAAAGTGGCGATAGTTTCGAAATCTGGTTCAATGCAGATGCCGGGCAAACGGTGAATTCGGTACAACTGAAAAGCGAATTTTTAACAATAACAGGTGAAAATCATAGCATTACAAACGGAAGCTGGACTTACGATCCGGTATCAGGAAATAAATACAATCAAAAAATTTCGGTAAAAGTGCCTGAAAATACTCCCGCTGACAGATACGATTTGATATTGAAAAGCACAACTGGTGATGTTTTTTCGTATGGTGGAGTTAAAGTGGTAAATGGGTTTAAAAACGAATATTACGTGGTTCAAATCTCCGACGGACATCTATATCAGGGTGGTTACGATAGCGATGTAATTCTGCAACGCAAAAGTCTGATTGTACAAATGTCGAACCTGATGGATGCTGAAATCCTGATTGAAACGGGCGATAACATGTACAATGTGCGTAATCATCCCGAACGGGAAGTGGAATATTTCATTGGCAAAGCTTCTATTGGTACTATTGGGATGGCAAAAGCTACTGCTGCTACCTTTGCTACTCCCGGCGACCACGAAGGATTGAATGGAAGCGATTTTATGCAGGGAACCGATCAGGAAAATTCGGATTTTGTGAATGATTACTGGGGATTGCAAAATCATTCGTTTAAATATGGCAGTGCCCGTTTTATGATGCTGAATAATGCCTGGGGTCTGTCAGCTACCAACAACAAAGTGTTTCAGTATCAGGTGGATGATGCTATAACGTGGCTAAATGGCGCAGGTGCCGGAGGTAATTTCCTGTTAACAGCAGGCCATAATTACGACCGAATGCATCATTTCATCAACAATGTTCATCCTCTGAATTTATGTTTGTCGGGCGACAGACACGCTCAGGGCAATGGAAATCCCTGGGAAATAACCCCGGGCGGTCCACGCATTTCCTATACCTGCAACGACCTGAGAGGTGGCATGAAATACATGATTTACAGAATCAATAACACAACGGGCACTTTTTCTCTTCCTGCCGGTGGTACCGGACTTATTGAAGCCAAAGCAAGTGGCGATGTGAATGTGCCATCAACCTGGGTGCCCCGACTGAAAGCAACTTTCGCATCCGCAAACAATGGTACTGAAAGTACAAACTCAGTGGTGATTGACAACAAATTTCCATTTCCTGTATTGGGTGGAAAAGTTCGGTTTATTGTTCCCAAAGGAAGTTCCTATGCTGTTACAAATGGCGAGGTAAGTCAGGAGTTTGATGGAAATTCCGTTCATGTAGTGGATGTGGCCTACAATGTGAATGCCAACAGCACAACGACAGTGTATATTGCATCAGGCGCTCCGGTCGATTTATGTCCGGATGATCCGGACAAATTAGTGCCCGGATTATGTGGGTGTGGTGTACCGGAAGGAAGTTGCAGCATTCCTGTAAGCAGTATTTCGGTTACTCCAACCACACTAAAACTTAATTTGAATGTAACGAAACAACTTACAGCTAACATTACTCCAACTACAGCGACCAATAAAAATATTGTATGGCAATCTTCGAATACGGCTGTTGCATCAGTTTCTTCGGATGGTTTCGTTGTGGCCGTCGGCGGAGGTACAGCTATCATTACAGCTACTTCAGCGGATGGAAACAAAACAGCTTCTGTCAATATTGCTGTAAATCCGAGCACAACGGTTTATCAGGCTGAAGATGCAGAACTGTCTGGTGCATTGATTGCAACGAATCAACCCGGCTACAATGGTGATGGTTTTGCCGATTTCACAAATTTATCAAACGATTTTATCAAATGGACGGTTTTCGCACCCTATGATGGCAATTACAATCTGAATTTCAGGTATGCTTTAGCATCCGGTCCAAGAAATTTAAAATTAACAGTGAATGGCGTTGAAAAAATTGCTTCCATTGTTTTTCCGGTTACGGGCGCCTGGACAAACTGGTCGAATTATGTAACCAACCAACCTTTAATAGGCGGAAATAATACCATAACACTTTCAGCCACGGGTACTAGTGGTGGCAATTTTGATGAACTGACCGTAGATGATGCAACAGGAATAACCGGATTAAACGCTGCAAACTCAGTCACTATATTTCCAAATCCGTATAAAGGTGGTAAACTTATGCTTCATTTAAACGGGTTCAATGCAACAAGGGTTAGGATTACTTCAGTTTTAGGTCAACTGATTTATCAGGAGGAATCTTCTTCTTCAGCTCTGAATGTTATTGAATTGAACACAGAACTTTCAGAAGCGATGTATTTCGTTACTATCGAATCGGAAAGAGAAAAATTTACTAAAAAATTAATGGTTGAATAATAAATCTGCTCGTCATTACTCCGGATTAAGCATTATTTAATCATTAATTAAGTGACCGGAAATAATTTTGTAATTAAATCAAAATTTTCATCATTAATTGTAAATGCTTTACTCTTTATTCTGACTAAATGATAAACACAAGTTTTTGGGGACTCACGATTGCCGATATCGCCATCATAATTTTCTATTTTGTGCTGATAGGCGTTATTGCTGTTCGTACAGCCCGCAAAATTAAAAACCGCGACGATTATTTTATGGGCGGACGCAGGTTTGGGAAACTTATCCAGACTTTTGCTGCATTCGGACAGGCAACATCGGTCGAAAATGTTACCACAACTACTACCATGGTTAATACCAATGGGGCTTCGGGGATTTGGGCCATGCTGGCAGGCGGTTTGGTGAATTTACCGGTTTTCTGGATGACGTCCATCTGGTACCGGCGGTTGCGTTTGCTTACGATGGGCGATTTTTTCGAGGAACGTTATGGCTCTAAGCGCATGGCAGCTTTTTATGCGCTTTGTCAATCAATATTTTTTATAATGATTGCTGCTATTGGCTTTGTGGCCATGTCCAAAACTGTTTCGGCTATTGCTTCGAAACCGGTTAACGATTTAAATGCAACCGAAAAGGTGGAATATTACAAAGCTGTAGAGCGCGAAAAGCTCGAAGCCATTGATTTTAATCTATTGTCGGCAGATCAAAAATCGAAACTGGAAACCCTGCAGGAGTTAAATCCTAAAAAAGAGTATTCCTATTTCAGCGAAAACTGGTTGATATATATTGTGGCACTCATGTCGTTTTTATATGCTAGTAAAGGCGGTTTAACGGCTGCCTTTATGGTGGATTTGGTGCAGGGAATTTTTATCATCATTCTTTCGGTCATGCTGATTCCGTTTGCGATGGCAAAAATCAATCTACAGCATGGCAGCGAAGGT
>JBILFS010000308.1:0-3423 GCA_044351455.1 Paludibacter sp.
GATATCATTCATCGCTTTCACCCAGGCATCTGCATGAAATTTCATAGAGTCGAACAGGACTCCATCCATATCGAAAAATACAGCTTTTATTTTGAATCCGGGATAACCTGACTTGCTGACAAACTGATCAACTGAAGATTTAAACATATGATTTTAAAATAAATGCAAAGATAGGGATTTTCCAACATTTTATGCCGAAAAGCAGGTCTTAATGTTTCAATTATTAAAAAAAAGTGTAATTTTGCAGGCACAAAAATGAAACGGGGTGTGGCGCAGTTGGTAGCGCGCTACGTTCGGGACGTAGAGGTCGCAGGTTCGAGTCTTGTCACCCCGACTATTTAAAAATAATCCAATGAATAAAGTCATTTTACTGGTATTTGTCTTTTCAGGACTTCTCTTTGCCGCTTGTGATTTTGAATCCGGGTCCAATTTTACTCCCGCCATCTATCTGACAGAACCTCCTTTGAAAAATGGAAAAGACTCTATCAGGGTATTATATACGAAAGATGCAGGTGTATACAAAACTGATACCATTTTTGTTGGTGATACCATCTTTTTTAAAATTTATGCTGATGGTTATGCGAATAACCTGACCGCCCTTTTGCTCAAACAATCTGAAAATGAAATTACAAAACTGGAATATCCTGATACGAGTGAATTTGATAAGTTCTTTCTTGCAGGTTCTGATTATGCAAAAGGAGAATTTCTGACTAAAGGTGATTACTTGTCGCTTTACTTCCCTTTTTATTATATTGCTTTAAAACCAGGGTTGGATGCCCGTTTAAAGATTTCTGTTATGTCTGATGCCAAATTTGATAGTTTTATCGGAAGTAATACAAAAACAATAGAAATTATTACACCCATAAGGGCAAAGAATTAAAGCGTTTTTTCAAAAAAACTGAAGTGAACATTGCCATACCGTCTCATTGAATTGAAAAAGGGATGTTCGGTGAAACTTACAGTAGAGCCATGTTCAACTATCAGAATTCCGTCATCTTCAAGTAATTGATTGTCAAATATTAATTGAGGAATCAGCGAAATGTTTTCCAGTTGATAGGGAGGATCCGCAAAAATAACATCAAATTTTTGGTGAAGTGTACCCAGTATTTTGAATACATCACCTTTGATGAGTCTGTGATTGGTGATTTTTAATTCTCTGCAAATCTCCCGGATAAACTGACAATGTTTGTCTTCTTTCTCAATAGCAATAACAGACTCGCAACCCCTGGATATAAACTCAACACCTATTGAACCTGTTCCGGCAAAAATATCCAGAACACGGATACCTTCAAAATCAATTTTGTTGTTGAGAAGATTGAATAAACCTTCCTTGGCGAAATCAGTGGTGGGACGTGCCGTAATATTGCTTTTGGCCTGAATTCTTCTGCCTTTAAAAATACCGCTTATAATTCTCATAGAATAGTTGAAGGTTTGTAAACTGAGCTTTTACAGATAATTCCCGGAATTTGTCGGATAGTTCAGTGTGAGCATCATCTTCATAAACTGTTACATCACACTGAGACTCTCTGAATCCCGTTAATTGCAGGATGTTAAGACAATGGTAAAGAATATCATCCTGATTTTTAAATGCATAAGCATTTGCTAATCTGAAGTGATTTCCAACGAAAAACAGGAAGTCGGCATTCTCCTTTTTAATCATTATTTTAATCGAGCATTCCGATTGAGAGAAATTTTTTGTCAATCCCGATTCCAAATGGGAGTTAATTGTGCTGTTTTCAAAGTTTTTTAAAATAAAATCATGCAGGATTGCAGGAATGGCATAAATCAAAACACAATTGAAGGCAGAAATTTTTTTGTACAGAATTTCAATTGAGTCAGGTAATTCAGGAAATTTGAACCTGAGAAAATTTTGTTGGTTGTATTCGTTATGCAGGATATCAGGAACAATATCATAAAAATCACTTTCGATGATAAAGCCTGTAGTGCTGAATTTGTTTGCTAATTCTTTCTGTTGTAAAAGCAATTCAGGAAAGTCGTTAATACTCTGCCGATGGTTGTAAATTACTCTTTTACGGCAAACAACAATATGCGCCGCATTGGTAATCCATAAAGAAAATCCATCCGGAAAAACCCGGATGGATAATCTGTTTTCAGGTGTATGAACATAATGGTCGTTCATAACAAATTCTTTATTCCCAGTTTCCTGCAAAATTGTTTGGTTCTTCTATTGAGCCCACTTTCAAACCGGGATATTTCATGAGTTTCTTTTGTAAATCGATAGCATTCAATGTTTCCTGTTTGTTGATGTCCATCAGATATGTTTTGTAAGGTGCACGAATTTCACACAAAGGAATCGGAATGCTGTTTGATGACATGTAACCATTGTTGTTACTAATCTCAAATAATACTTTGTCAGAATAAGGTATATATTGAATCTCGTCAATGGTTTCCAATGTATATCGTTCACCATAGAGTGCAGTAATCAGGTTCTTAAAAGTTGTGTCCCTGCGGAATCCTGTCAAACCATTATCAAGAATTTCTTTTTTGTTGCCACGACGAACAATTGCAGATGCTTTGGTTTCTGTCAGACCAGCTTCAAGTTGTTTGTCAGTCAATACACCTTCTTTTACAACAACTTTCTTCTTATTATTTTTAAGGAATGTAATAAGGGTGTCAATACCTGTTGTATAAGCGCCTTTCTGGGATTTGTATTCAATTTGAGCATCACGTAAATCAATGAGTCTTTGAATAACTTCTTTGTCTCTGCTTTCTTTTTCTTTAACATATTGAATAGGAGTAATGATACTCATTATGCAAAAATAAGTTAGAGCTGCAATGGCTACCCCGAGTAGAACCTTAATTGTTGTTTTCATTTTTTATAATTGTTATTTTATTTTATTTCAATATTAACGACAAAAATATAGTGCTTATTATAATTTATTCAATTTTAATTCAGTGGATTGTCTGTTTTCGTTTCAGTATGCAAATTTAGAAAAGAAAATTCAATCTTCCATACTTTAGCATTCTTTTTTTTGCTATTTTCCATTGTTTTAGTCGATTTTTTGTGTTTTTGCCAACTTGTGTATAACTAAATATTTTTTCTGATATAATTTTATTTGATTGATATTTGGTTGTATCTTTGCAAAAAGTGATTTAAGGGGCTTTTATTATGATTTTCAATCAGCTTAGCAAAAATTATCAACAATTACTCAGAGATTATCCTGCTTTCTTCAGTAAAGAGGAACTGAGATTAATCCGGTTGATTCTAAAGAGTTACTATACAGGTTTTTCTGATAAAACTGAAGTGCTTAACAGTCTTGAGAACAAACTCAGGGTTGTCAGAATTATGCTCACAGAAATCGGGTTGGGTAAAACTTCTGTGTTAAGCGTTCTTTTTCAGGATGTGGTTAATGCCAATCAACTTTCAATTTCTGAAATAGAAAAACAATTTAACACGCCAGT
>JBILFS010000307.1:0-3423 GCA_044351455.1 Paludibacter sp.
ACTGAGAGCCTGCGATACCGAACACCGGAAGCAATGCCAGTGAAATCACGATAATTCCTAATCCACCAATCCAGTGTGTCAGACTGCGCCAGTAAAGCATCGCATGCGACAATTCTTCAATATTATTCAGGATAGATGCCCCTGTTGTGGTGAAACCTGAAATTGTTTCAAAGAATGCATCTGTAAATGAAGGGATACTGCCGGAAATCCAGAAAGGTAATAATCCGAAAATGGTAAATACTATCCAGATAAAAGTTACAATAAAAGATCCCTCTCTCCTTCCGATGGTAGGTTTAGCATTTTTACCAATCAAAATACAGGAAATACCGGTAAACAATGTAATTCCGGTAACGATTAAAAAATATTTCACATCTGTTTCGCGGTAATATAAACCAACAAGAACAGCAGTCAGCAACGCCATGGTTTCGACAAGCAATAACATGCCAAAAATCCGCATGATAAGTCTGATATTAAAATCTTTATTCATTTTTGAAATAATTTAAATATGTTTCTTTTTCCACGAAAGAAATTATTTTTTCCAGAATACAGGAGTAAAAATGATTAAAACAGTAAAAATTTCCAGTCTGCCTATCAGCATGACCATGGATAAAAACCACTTGGAAAAATCGTTCAGATGTGCAAAGTTATACATAGGACCTATACTTCCCATTCCGGGTCCCACATCGGAAATGCAGGTTATCATTCCACTGAGAGATTCCATGAAACCCAAACCTGAAAAGGATAAAATCACTGTGCCACAAGCAATTACAATCAAATAGATAATGACAAATGCCAAGGTTCGTGTAATAACTTCATCCCTAACATTATGATTATTATAACTAACCGGAAAAACCGCATTAGGATGAATGATTTTTTTAAATTCATAATAAGAATATTTCAGGATTATAACAATTCTGATTACCTTCATTCCGCCTGCAGTTGAACCGGCAGAAGCACCGACTAACATCACAAAGAGCAGTAAAAACCATACTTCAGGTCGCAATAGCATATAATCAATGGTCACAAAACCTGTTGTTGACATGAGCGAAACAACATTAAATAAACTATCTCTGAATGCTTTTTCAAAAGTGAACCATGTAGTATTGTTGAAATCCAACATACTAATCATAATCAGTACTGTAGCAGAAAAGACTATTAATCCATAGAACCTAAATTCTTCATTTTCAAAAACTCTTCTGATGTTTCTTTTGAAAAGAAAATAGTACAATGAAAAATTCACCCCTGCAAGCAACATAAAAACAATTGTTATATATTCAATAGCCTGACTGTTCCAGTGTCCGATACTAGCCTGTTTGGTTGAGAAACCGCCTGTTGCCATGGTTGTAAATGCATGATTAACAGCATCATACAAACTCATTCCGGCAAAGTTTAATAAAATTATCTGCAGCACGGTTAATACAACATAAATCAGCAATAATCTTTTTGCAGTTTCATTCATCCTGGGATGAATCTTATCTTTGGTTGGTCCTGTAGCTTCCGCAGAAAAGAGCTGAACAGCAGAAAAACCAAATATTGGTAACAAAGCAATAGAAATCACGATAATTCCGAGTCCGCCAAACCACTGTATAAAACTTCTCCACAACAAAATGCTGTAAGGCAATGCCTCAATATCATTCAGAATAGATGCACCGGTTGTGGTAAAGCCAGACATTGTTTCAAAAAAAGCATCGGTAAAAGATGGGATGCTTCCACTTAAAACAAATGGTAATAATCCGGAAAAAGTCATGAGAAACCATGTAAAAGTTACAATGACCGATCCTTCCCGTTTACTGATCTGGGGTGCCGAATTAATCCCGGCAAGATATAATACAATACCTGTTAGAAAAGTAATTACAGCACTTTGTAAAAAATTGACATATTCTTTTTCGCGGAAATACAGTGCAGGTAAAATCATCAATAATAATAATAAACTCTCCAGAAGCAATAAGCCTCCGGTAATCTTTAAAATCAGTTTATAATTAAAATTTTTGATCATTTTCAAAAGAAACTCTCAATTTTCCTGATTGCAGAAGAAACGCAAAAGCAAATAACATGATCACCGGGTTCAATAATGGTATCACCGGCAACAATAAAACCTTCATCATTCCGAACATAACCACCGATATTAACATTCTGTGGCAATCTGAGGTCTTTGATTTTGGATTTTGTAATTTTCGAACCCGGTTTTGCGACAAACTCAACAACTTCAGCATCAGCAGAAGTCAGAGCCCTCACATCAAGTACATCTGCATCCAGTGTTAACTGATAGATATAACTTGCTGCAATCATTTTTTTATTGATAACCGTACCGATATCCAGACTTTCAGCCAGCATGATGTAATCAATATTTTCAACCTCAGCAACTGTTTTTACAACACCCAGTTTTTTTGCAGCCAGACAGGCAAGAATATTGGCTTCAGAATTTGAAGTTGCAGCAACAAAAGCATCCGTATCCTGAATTCCTTCTTCTCTTAACAATTCAAGATTACGGGCATCACCATTGATAATCAATGCTTTTTTACATCTTTCAGCCAACAGATAGCTCTTTTCCTTGTCCTTTTCCAGAATTTTCACATTAAATCCTGAAGACAAATTCTGAACAGTTTTCTGAACGATACGACTGCCGCCCATAAACATCACCGAATTAATTTTATGAACTAACTTACCAGCCTGTTCTCTCACAAAATCGATTTCTTCGGGACGGGTAATAAAGTAAACAATATCGTTTGCATGCACTTCATCATTTCCACCCGGAATAATTGTTATATTATTTCTTTTAACTGCCACTATCCTGTATTTTCGATGATCGAAAAATCCGCCCGAAAATTTCTGATTTACGATGACTGAATTTTCTCTTACCTTGATACCTAATAAAATCAGCTCACCGTTACAAAAGCTCAGATTTTGACGGAGCCAGGTTGTTTCCAGTGAACTAATGATTTCTTCTGATGCCAGTTTTTCAGGATAAATCAGGTGATTGACACCCAGTTTTTCGAAGAACTCTTTATTCTGCGGTTGCAGATATTCCTGATTATCAATCCTTGCTAATGTTTTTTTGGCACCCAGATTATTGGCTATCATGCAGGCGGTCATATTCACACTCTCACTTGTTGTAACTGCAATGAATAAATCTGCATCTTTAACACCTGCTTCACTCAGATCATTTATTGAAGTGGGAGAAGCTTCGAGCGTAAGTAAATCGTAACTTGATTCCAGATCTCTCAATTTGGAAGAATCTTCATCCATCAATACAATACTGATGTGTTCTCTGGCCATTAATTTGGCCAGGTGGGTACCAACTTCGCCGGCACCGGCAATAATAATTTTCATACCTTATTTATACCTGTAAGTTTTTTAGCTATTTCTTCAGGACTAAGACCTGTTAATGAATATAGTTCTTCAGGAGTTCCATGTTCAATAAAT
>JBILFS010000385.1:0-2869 GCA_044351455.1 Paludibacter sp.
ATAGTAGATATTGATGCATACGATGAAGAGATTCAATAATCCTACCGGTAAAGATCCGATTAAAAAACCATAAACCGAAAATGCGATTGCTCCAATCATATTGTACCAGCGTAGTTTAACAATGGAGCTCATTGTAAGTGAAATTGCAACTATCACCGAACTAAGGTAACCAAGCCACTCAAGAAGATCTATATTCATGATGTTTTTTAATATGTTGACGATTATTTATAAGCTTTTCTGCATCAGACAAATATCAATATATTCATCGAACTTATATCCTACTTTTGTTAAATATCCCACTTCCTTAAAATCCCATTTCTGATGAAATTTTACGCTTTCAGGATTAGGGACTGAGATAACACCAATAAATTCTTTATATCCTTTTTCTTTGGCTGATTGAAAAAGTGCATCATATAAAAAATGACCTGTACCTTTTCCTATTAAGTCGTGTCTCAGATAAATGGCAGTTTCAACTGTATGATTGTAGGCCGCTCTTGCTCTGAACTGTCCATAGTAGGCATATCCGACTATTACATTGTCTTCCAGGGCAACCAGCCAGTCATACTTCGACATCACATTTTGAATCCTGTTTTCAATCTCCTTCTGATCAATTTCTTCCGTTTCAAAAGTAATGATTGTGTTTTTGATATACCAGTTGTAAATATCCCTGATTGCGTTTGCATCTGCTTTATTTGCTTTTCTAATACTGATCATAATCTATAAAATAATTTTCCCTTTAGATATGCATTTATAATTCTGAATAATGCTGTAAGTATGTATCCCTCTGATAGACAGATTGTAATCGATTGTTCCGTTATCATCAAAAATCTGATTCAGAACTTCTCTGCCAAAAAGATCATAAAGTATTATTCTTGCAGCATTGTATGTCCCGTGTTTGTTAATATGTAGCTTTCCATTTTGCGGATTTGCATAGAGCATAATATCAGGATTAAGCAATGGCATTACTGCTGTTAAAGTTTTGGTAGTAAAAAACATCAATGTTCTTTCATTATCTGTCCAGACTGATGTATTACTGTTCCAAATCTTTTTAAGTGCATTAACCGGCTGATATTTATAATAATTCAGAATCGGATTTCCTTTGATAAGTGTATTAAAGGGTAGCATCAATAAATTTGCAGGATAATTAAAATTATAAGTGAAATCCGTTTTTTCTTTCAGGGATGCAATTAAGCCCGTGGTATCAAAGCTGTAAACAGTTTCAGTCTTTAAAGCTGTTGGGTAAGCCGGAAAATACTCATTCTCAATCTTTTTTGTATCAATGAAAGTGTTTTTTGAGGCATCAAAAACGGATGATATAATTGTTGTCAGAGCATTGAAAGAATATATATTGGTTGTTTTCTTTCCTTTAGTTTCCAACTCATTCTTACCGGTTTGAGCATTCTTTTTTATGGTGGATTTCACATCAATAGAAGCCGTTAAATTCAAATTTGCATCATAATCCAGTTGAATCCATTTACTGATGATGTTTTGGTTAAATTCTTCACTGAAATAGATATAAATGTCTTTCAGAATGTTTCCGGATTGATCTTCTTCATATTCAGTACGGGAAACAAGTTTCCAGTCTGCATTTTTCCATTCATATATGACCTGACCTGTATTCACTAAACGTGAATTGTAACTATAATCATACCTCGAACTGTTATTCCAGCTGGTAGTGCCAATATCAAATGTCTTCGTAGTTTTGGTTGCCATCAAACCCCATTGATCATAAGTGAATGTTTCCAGGGTACTTCCGGTCAGCTCATTGATGTCATTAAGTTGATTATAGCTAAAATTATCAGTTTTACTTTCATCGATTTTTCCGTTCTGAATTGTATTGGTCATAATTGATTTATCAACCCAAATAAAAGCTGAAGTAGAATTCTTCAGGATTCTTTGCTTTGCAACCCATCCGGTTAACACTTTACTTTCATTAAATGTATATTCAGTGTTGGAATCCACTGTCCATGTTTGCGTGACATTATCCCGGGTCGAATTTTCTTTATATTTAAAACTATTTTGATGCAGGATTCCACTTAAAACAGGAGATGAAAAAACACTTCTGCTGACTACTATCAGATTGAGAGTGCCGGGTGATAATTTATAGTTGTTTTGTGTAACAACTACTCCGTTTGCATTGCTGGTTTTAATGTATTCTGCTTTTAGTCTTGGATACCAGTTTTCATTGGCAGCATTCCAGCTATAAATGGTATTATTGATGAATTCAGTGCCGGCAAGCAATGATTTCTCTGTTTTGTAAACACCTACCCAGGAACTATAGGTATTATCCCATTGATAAGACGCGTAGAGTGTTTCCAGCCCGTTCACAGTGTTGGTTTCAATTTTCACTGATCTTGCCCAATCTTTTAAACTTTCATCCCACTCATAATAAGTATATAAAATGATTTCACCGGCAGTATTGTAGGAGTACTCAGTTTTTTCTATTCCAAAGTTTACAGTATATCCAAGCGACTGATCGTAATACTGACCATATATTTCAGTGGATATCAGACGATTGGAGGTGTTATATTTGTGGATGATTTTTCTGTCAATAATCCAGATATTGGTTGCAAACTCACTTACAGATTCTCTTTGATCCAGCGTTAATTTTCCCGCAGTATTGAACTCAAAACTGCCTCTTTCGGTTTGAGAGAATACACCTTCTATCAGTCCAAAACCGGCATAGGAAGTTAGTTTCTCATTGGTGTTGTATTTATATGAATATTTCCCTTTTCTCTTCCAAGCATTGTTCTCCCAAACCAGAAAAACCGTACTGTCCAATCCCTGTCGGTTTTTTGTTGCTTCCGGGATTTTTTGTAAACCATTATATCCGGTTGATAATTCCGGCTGAAAATTATCCGGGAGCTTC
>JBILFS010000309.1:0-3411 GCA_044351455.1 Paludibacter sp.
CCGGGATGCCCGTCAGCCCGACAAATTTCATCCGCGAATTTCAATTCACAGTGCTGCTACTTTCAGGGATTTACCGGAAAATCTGAGAAGAAAAATTGATGAAATTTATGTGGATTATTATTATCACCGGCACAATGAGTATTGGAAACTGCAGGCTCTGAAGAAGTTACCTGCTTTGATTGCATCAACAGATATGCTTGTTTGTGGAGAAGATCTTGGAATGGTACCAGATTCTGTTCCTGAAGTTATGAATCAACTTGAAATCCTTAGCCTGGAAATTCAGCGTATGCCCAAAAAGACATACCATGAGTTTGCAATGCCCTGTGATGCACCGTACAGATCAGTTTGTACCACTTCCACCCACGACATGAATCCCATCAGAGCCTGGTGGATTGAAGATAGAAATATCACCCAGCGGTTTTATAACAAGGCATTGGCCATACAGGGACCTGCGCCCGAGAAATGTGAACCATGGATTGCGGAAAAGATTATCAATCAACATCTTGAGTCGGATGCAATGCTGATTATTCTTCCATGGCAGGACTGGATGGCTATCGATGGAAAACTGGCGCTGGAAAATCCCGAAGCTGAAAGAATCAATGTGCCCAGCAATCCCAGAAATTTTTGGTGCTACCGCATGCACATGAATCTCGAAGATTTATTGAAAGCTGAAAGTTTGAATGAAAGAATCAAAGCTATCATTCAAAGAAATCTGAGGTAATTTTCGTATCTTTGTGCCGGAATTAAAAAAAAATTTCTGAACATGGAGAGATATAATCTTAGGGGAGTTTCAGCATCGAAAGAAGATGTGCATAATGCAATAAAAAATATCGACAAAGGCTTATTTCCTAAAGCTTTTTGCAAAATTATACCGGATTTCCTTGGAAATGATCCGGATTACTGCAATATTATGCATGCTGATGGTGCAGGCACTAAATCATCCCTGGCTTATATTTACTGGAAAGAAACGGGTGATATATCTGTTTGGAAAGGCATTGCACAGGATGCTCTCATCATGAATATTGATGATTTACTTTGTGTGGGCGCTACCGACAATATATTGCTGTCATCAACTATCGGAAGAAATAAGAATATTATTCCAGGAGAGGTTATTTCTGCAATCATCAATGGTACCAATGAATTGGTGGAAGAACTGGCAGGTATGGGCGTTAATATTTATCCAACGGGAGGTGAAACTGCTGATGTGGGTGATTTGGTGAGGACAATTATCGTTGATAGTACTGTAACCTGCAGAATGCGCAGGGATGAGGTGATAGATAATGCGAATATTGCTCCGGGTGATGTGATTGTAGGGCTTTCGTCATGCGGACAAGCAATTTACGAAAAGGAATACAACGGAGGGATGGGTTCAAACGGACTTACTTCTGCCCGTCATGATGTGTTTGCCAATGACTTAGCACGGAAATACCCTGAAAGTTTCAATCCTGATATTCCGGTTGATTTGGCATATTCCGGCTCCTGCAAACTAACTGACACTGTTGAAGGTACGGATGTGAATGCAGGAAAACTTGTTTTATCACCTACCAGAACCTATGCTCCTGTAATTAAAAAAATGCTGGAATCGCATCGTCAATATATTCACGGGATGGTGCATTGCTCGGGTGGTGCTCAAACCAAAATTCTTCATTTTGTTGATAATCTGAAAGTTGTAAAAGATAATCTGTTTCCTGTTCCTCCTTTGTTCAAACTGATTCAAAAGGAATCGGGAACCACATGGCAGGAGATGTACAAGGTGTTTAACATGGGTCATCGCATGGAAATATACCTGCCGGAAGCATATGCTCAGGAAATAATTCAGATTTCAAAATCCTTTAATATTGATGCTCAGATTGTGGGCAGCGTAGAGGCTTCTGAAAAAAAGGAACTGATTATCAGCAGCGAATACGGTACATTTTGCTACTAATACCTCTTCCAGTCATTACAGTTCAACCCAATACGGGGATGTGATTTTCTGGTTTCTAATCCGGCACAATTTTATTTTCCTCAGTCCCGAAGTGGTTTGTATACATTTTATATCAAACTACCCAAATTCGTGGTGAAAAGTTTTACAGCGATAGCCAGTAAAATGATACCAAAGAATTTTCTTAAAACATAAATACCACCTTCCCCAATTACTTTCTCAATTTTATCAGTAGATCTTAATACGAGATATACCAAAGCCAGGTTTAATACTAAAGCAATGATGATATTAGGAGTACTATATTCAGCCCTCAGCGAAAGCAGTGTCGTGAATGATCCCGGTCCGGCTATTAAGGGAAACGCCAATGGAACAATAGACGTACTACCTTTGGGACCATGATTCCTGAAAATTTCTATATCGAGAATCATTTCTATGGCAAAAATAAAAATCACGATAGAACCAGCAACAGCAAAAGACTGAATGTCGACACTGAATAATTTTAAAACACCTTCGCCGGTAAAAAGAAATAATATCAGTATGCCTAAGGCTACCAAAGTAGCACTCAGCGAATTAAGTTTGTTCGCCGATTTTTTTTTCAATGATAATATGATGGGGATAGCTCCGAGAATATCAATGATTGCAAAGAGAACCATGAAGGCACTTGTAATTTCTATCAGACTGATCTGCATATATTTATATTTTTTGATTAATTGTTTTTTGATTGATAAGTTTTCTTTCTTTGTCGAATAACCAACCCCATTTATTAAAATATCTCACCAGGTTGGATAAATGTATCAGAAACATCCGGAAGTTTTTATAGGAACTCCTCGTATGTTCATGAATGACAGATACTTCCGGGAAAAATATGGTTTTATAATGCCTGTGTATTCTTCTGGTCAAATCAATATCTTCCGGATACATAAAAAATCTTTCATCGAATAACCCAACCTTAACCAGAGCATCTGTACGTAAAAACATGAAACAACCCGATAAGTAAGGTACTTCCATAATTTTATCATAACCGGTATTTCTCATTTCAAACTTTTCCATTCTTTTCTTTGATATATTTCCCTGAAGAAATCTTCGAAAAATCAAGTCTGATGGAGTCGGAATTAATTTACACAAATATTGAATTGTGCCATCCGGATTTAGAACCAAAGGCATGATGTGACCGGTATCAGCATGATTATCAGCATAATTAACGATTTTTTCTAATATTTCAGATTTAAAATGAATATCGGGATTGATGACCAAATGATAGGGTAACCCTGCATCAATCGTTTTTCTGAGCGCGATATTGTGTGCTGCGCCAAATCCAGGATTTTTTCCGTTGAAAATATACACACACCTGCCATCATCGAATACATTATTTCGAACAGGCGAATTGTCGATGATAAAAATATCATGAACCACCGGAGAACTCTTCAGACTTTGCAATACTGATTGGATATCCTCCGGACTGTGTTTGTATATGACAACAGAAGCATTAA
>JBILFS010000001.1:0-32533 GCA_044351455.1 Paludibacter sp.
TTATTTAGCCAATCTGAATAAAGATGAAGATAAAGGCGATGATGTTCGCGGATTGGGTTCAATACCTGCACTGATTACTTCCTGCGGTATTTGAATGGCTCTTCTCGGATCATTATAGGTTAGTTTCTCTTTTTCTGTTTTACCAATGGCATGTTCAATTTCAATCCCATATCTTTTCAAATCGAACCACCTGTAGCCATCGAATATCGTCTCTATCCTTCTGAAATGCAAAACACACTGAATGTAAGGCAGTTGAGCTGTTGAAACCGTAAAAGATGAACTCATTTTTGAACTATTCAGGGCTTTATAAACGCTTGAATTTGATGCCACATAAAAGCTCTTAATCTTACTTTCTGTGAGTGTTTCTGTATTAAGTCTGGATTTATTCCATATTTCGAGATCGCTCAATGCTTCCGGCAATCGGTTCAGATAAACCAAAGCCTCAGCCCTGCAAAGCAAAGTCTCTTCCACTGTAAACTCAGCACGCATCACATGCGCATACCCAATCCCGGCCACTTTATCAGTATATTCAAACATTTCGAAGCATTTAGGATAGAAAACACCATAATCCTGTTCCCCGCTGATGTACAATTTACCGATATAACACGGTAGCATGCCATTCCATGTTGGTCCTGAACCATACAAAGCACCTTCCATAGCGGTGCCATTATGACCATAGCGGGTACCGAAAGTCCTGTTAAATACCGATGAAGTAGGAACGAGCATCAGGTTGCAGGGAATTTCAGTACTGATATAATCATACGACAAGGCAAATGGATTGTCATAATCCACCGTCCAGTCACGCATTAATGAAGCAGGATTAGCACCCAACACTTCATTGGCATACTGAATAACTTTCGCATAATCCCTTTTATACAGATAAAAACGGGCAGCGAAAGCTGAAGCCGCTTTCTTATTGAAATGATATTTCGGCACTTTGTACTGATGATCAGTAATCAACCCGATCCCTTCTTCCAAATCCTGTTGAATTTTCGCATAAACCGCCTGAACTGATTCTCTGACATCATCACCATTGACAACCTTACCCGGTTTTGTGGCATAAGGAATTCCCTGATCATTCACACTGCTTGTTTCATCTTTATAAGCCTGAGCAAAAATATTGACTAACAGGAAATGACCATATGCCCTGCAAAGTAAAGCTTCACCCCTGAGATAATCCAGTTTGAGTTCCGGACTGGCAATTTTCAATTCTTCGATAGACTCAAGCGCCTGGTTTGCAGCGGCAATAAGGACTATCCTCCTGTGTTGAAGAAGTTACATCTTTCCATTCGAATATTTCCTCGTGCATTCTTTCGAAGCTCGACAAGGTGACGGGAAGTATAGCATTATTATCAATAAAATTATCCGAACTCAGTTCTGTAACCACAGCATAATTAGCACCGGGATAAGCTGAAACCAGCAACTGAGCTATTTTTTTCTCTGTATTTAATTGTGCTCTGTTATCAGGCAAAGTATCCAGAAATCCCTCACAGGATGCAAATATGAGTCCTGAAAGAATTAGAAAAATATATGGTTTTGTTTTCATAAATCAACTTAATAAAATTAAATTCCTAACCTGATAGTAAAAGTCATCTGCCGTGGAACCGGACTGGCCACACCACCGGTATTGAAAAATTCGGGATCCTGACCGTTAAGTTTCGGGTCAGCCCACAACAAACTCAGATTAGTTGCCTGGAGTTTAAGCTGTAAACTACTTAATCCGACAGGTTTTATCATTTTCGATGGAAGATCATAGGCCAGTGAAATCTCTTTCAATCGCACGAAACCACCATCAGCCACACGTTCTGTAGAATAGTTATAGGCATTGTATGCATAACTCAGATTCGGATAAATTTTGGTTTGACGAACTGCAGCAATTACCGGAATATTCGTTTTTGATTCATCACCAGATAGCATCCACCTGTTTTTAAACTCTCTGGGCATGGCAGATAAATCGGTATAACTGGCTCTGAAAACAGGATCAAGCCGTACTTTATTTCCAAACGAATACGTAATAAACACATTCAGTTTCAAGCCTTTCCAGGTGAAATTATTTCCGAAACTACCTGTAACAGTGGGATCGGTCGGACCTTCATACTTCAGAAAACCAAGCTTTTCAAATTCCTGAAAATTCAGGTCAGTAACCGTTTCTTCCTCATTTTGATTGATAAAGACCGGCAAGCCTTCCTCATTTAATTTAACAAAAGGAATAGAGAAAAGCGCCCTGACAGGATAACCCCTGAGAGCAAAGCCGGAACCCGAAACCAATTGAATTACATTGGAACGGGAGTCAAGTTCTGTAATTTTGTTCTTCGCATCAGAAAAAATAAAATCTGTATTCCAGCTAAAATCTCTTGTTTTGATATTTTTGGTTGACACGGTAAACTCAAATCCATTCGACATCATCGAGGCCACGTTTGCATATTTAGCAATCTGACCATCAACACCTTTGGTATAAATCAACCCAATTAAATCATAATTCTGCCGGGTATAATAATCCGCTTCAATGTTAATCTTATTGTCCAGCAAACCAATAGAAGCACCCACATTAAATTCATGTTTCTTCTCATAGGTAAGTTCACTATTTTCCAAATCCTCAATCCTGATACCCGATTCAGTAACTCCGGCAGTGGGTCGCCATGGCGTATAACTTTTGAAAACCGCCAACGAATTCGACACAAACGCAGGCCCTCTGTCGGCAGTAAGCGAATACGAAGATTTTAACGAACCAAAAGAAAGGTATTTTCCAAACAGAGGCTTGAACCATTCCTCTTCATGCATATTCCATGCACCTGCAACATTCCAGGTTGGCAACCATCTGGCTTTCGGCGATTTACCAAGTCTGTTACTTCCCTCGTATCTTCCGGTAGCATTGAAAGTATATTTTCCTTCAAATGAATAAGTTACAGAGCTAAAATAAGCAAGATTACGGGAATAAGTGGCCAGACTGTAATAATAATCCGTATTTTCTTCCTTACCCTGTTTAAACACATTTGGATCGTAGAATGGAATACCTCCATTATCATACTGATAGCCCCAACCACGGAACCACGATTTAGTTCTATCGTTTGAGCTTACCTCCATACCTCCGAAGACATTCAGGATGTGGGTATCGAGCCAGGAAGTATTGTAAGAAAAAGACGTTCTTAAATCCAGCCCTGTCATAGAGTAGTTCGTCAGGTTATAAATACCCCCTTCAGGCAATACAGATACCGGAAGCGCATCTGGATCATCAGGATTACGATACAGCAAAGGATTATTTTCGGCAATCGTTGCATCTTCAGGATAAATTCCTGCCCGGTATGCTTCAGCCTGGTTAGAATGATCTTTGATATGATGTTGCTGTGTGGCCGACTGATATTTAACGGCACCCAACACACTGATTTCCATCCCCTTGAAAGCCTTCCAGTTCAGTTCAGTCTGGAATTTCAAATCAGAAACGACCAAATCGATATAATTATTATCCAGTTCATGAAAAATATTGAAAGGTGCATAATTTCTGGTATAATACTCATTCGGATTCAGGGTTCTGGAAGTATTGAGGGCAAAGCTATAAGGATTGATATCAAAATCACGTTTAACTTCTCCACGAACCACATCCACATCCTGTCCGAGAGTCCCCGGTGCTTTTTGTTTCCGGTAAGAACCATTTGTCAACAAATTGATAGTAAGATTTTTGTTGATATTATAAATACTATTGATATTGGCAGTATAGCGTTGAACCTCACTTGATTTAGTCCAGCCCGGATCATCAAAGACAGAAAGCGATGCATAGAATTTAGCCTTTTCACTTCCCGAAGAAATACTAACGGCATGATTCTGTGACAGATTATTATTAAACAACAAATCGAACCAGTTAGTATTTCTGAATTCAGCATCCCGCAAATAAGCATTCCTGGCAGCAGGAGAATTTTCCAGACCATATCCGCCATTTTGCTTACTATCAATGAGTTGATACATTTTGCCATAGACACCACTGTTTGCAGCATTCTTGAGAGAAGTAAATTCGAGCCAGCCTTTCTGTTCCATTTCCTGATAGATACCCATCTGTTGCTGAGAATTGGAAATATTAAAATCGTTATAAGATGGCGTAAAGCGGGAAGTAAACTCACCCGTATAACTCAGTTTACTCATCCCCTCCTTCCCTTTTTTAGTGTTGATAACAACCACACCGGCCATCGCTCTGGCGCCATAAATCGACGTAGCTGAACCATCCTTCAATATTTGGAAGCTCTCAATATCATCGGCGTTAATACCTGCAATGGCAGAAGAAATCAGCGTTTCAGCATTTCCTGAGGATAATTCATCACTGGAAACATCCACTGCATCCTCCACAATAACACCATCCACAACCCAGAGCGGTTTAGAATTTCCATAGATGGAAGTGGCACCCCTTACCCTGATTTTGGGAGCAGTACCAAAAGTACCGGAAACATTTTGGACAGAAACACCTGCAGAACGACCTTCGAGGGCACGGCTTACATCCGTCATACCATCAATTTTGGCAACAGCAGCATCAATTTTATCAGTAGCACCCGTAAAAAGTCGTTTATCCATCTTCTGCATACCTGTAACCACAACCTCTTCCAGAATTTTAGTTTCAGAAGAAAGCACAACAGTCATATTGCTACGGATATCCACTTCCAGACTTTTCATTCCCACATAAGAAACAATCAGTTTTTTCGATCCATCGGGAACATTAAGTTGAAATACACCATTAACATCCGTTACAGTCCCGGTTCGCGGAGATTCTTTCACGACCACAGTTGCACCAATGATCCGTTCGCCGGATTCATCTGAAACAGAACCTTTAATTGGCTGTCCGCTCGATTGTGCTATGGCAAAGTTAGTAGCAGCAAAAAACCAAATGCAAATTAAAAACAGAATATTCTGAGGCTTCTGCTTACCTGGTAATATCAGGGATAAATTTATCATCAATATTTGACTGGAATATAAAAATTTTATCATTTAAAATGTGTCGTTAAGAATGTCTGATTTTTCATTTCGAAACCGACAAAAATACTAAAAGAGATTTATATACGAATCATATTTTATTTTTTTTATCTAACATCCGGTAAAAAAACTTATATTTGCCGAAAATATAAAAAATTAATAAATATGAAAATTCTATTAACAACGAAAACATTTATCATCGTCTTGCTGACAGTTATTTTTGCATCCTGCGAAACAAGTGAAGTCACTAAAATGAGTTTTGACAAAACCACGATATCCATCAATCTTGGTCAGCAAGACACACTGACAGCAAAAATCACCTACACCGGCGATATCAGCGCCATTCCATTAGAAATTGTCAATTCCGATCTTACAGTTGTGGAAGTAAAAGAGTTGAATTCATCTGCCATGAGTGAAGGAGGTAGCACAATGGTTGAACGCACCTACACATTGAAGTCGCTCAAGGCAGGTACTGCAACATTAACCCTGAAAGCTGGCAAAATGGAGTTGAAGTGTCAGGTTACTATTGAGCAGAAAAAACTTGTATTTCAGAAAGCTACTGCCAATAATTATGGAGATTATTACGATACCGAATCCAATAATTTCGAGTTATTATTGATGGAGAATGGCCTTTCATTCAACACAGAAGGTAAAATCCAGGGAACAGGATACATGCTCTATATGGATATGTTTGGTGCGCTTACACAAAACACTTTTGGCGATGGCGAATATTTTCCGGCTGAAGATGGTCGCGCAATCTCCTACCTGAAAGGAGAGTTATTTGAAAATGAAGATGGAGAAGAAGATAGTTTCGGCAGCAGGATATATAAATTCACTACAAAAGAGACAGAAGAATATATGATTTCTGAAGGCAGCCTGAAGGTATTGACTGTTGGAGGAATTACAAGAATTACCGCCGATTTTATCACATTGGATGGTGAATTGATTAATGTTAGTTTTGAAGGAATGATCGACAATCAGGATAAACGCGAAGCGCCTGAAGATTTAAAACCTGCATTTAACAAAGGGTTGCTTGTATATCAGGGAGATGCTTATCAATCCAAAAAAGCAAATACTTACATTGCCTATTTGGGTTCGGAGACAGTAAATTTCAGTGATTCGGTGCTTAATGGTGATTTAATTTCCATAGAATTAAACACAGCACTTACGGCTAAAGATTCAATACCTTCAGGAACATATAATTTAATGGCTGATTTATCACTTTCCGGTATAATTCCGGGAACAATAGTACCGGGTTATACATCCACAGATGGAGATAATTGGGGCACCTGGTTCTACGGTGATAATACAAAGAAAATCAAAACCGGCAATATGGTTGTTAAACGTGATGGTAAAAAATATCAGTTCCAATACGAATTTTTCGACAGATTTGGCACCAGGGTATCAGGAGTATATAACGACACATTAAGATATATTGATGGAACGAAGAGTTCTTCGGGAATAAAAGGTATGAAACTGATCAGAAAGGATAATAAAACGAGAGAATTGAAAGAGGTGATGACAAAAAAGATGCCTTTGAGTTGGAAGAAAGATTGAGACTGAAAGCATATCAAAAAAAAACTGTCCCGGTATAATCAGGACAGTTTTTTTTATAATCAGATCATAACTTATTTAGGAGTATAAACCTCTTCAATAACCCTGTTTCCATTTCCACCAACATAGTAGTAATTCAAATAGAACTTACCGGTTACAGGATCAAAATATGATCTTGCAGCAGAAGCAATAATCTCAGTAGGAGTACCATTAGAATAAGAAACATTATTAGTTACAGGATCAACAGTAATATCAACAAAGTAACCAGCACCACCAAGGTCACCAACAGGTATCTTACAAGAATACGCAGTCAGAGGCACTAAATATTTATCCTCATTAATTGGTCTCTGACCAGCAGTTGGATGAGTAAAAGTACCTGTACACAGATAATTACCTGCATAAGCATTAGCAACACCAATATTGGTAGTTGAACCATTCTCTACTTTTCTGCTGTCAGCTGTCATTGTTGCAACATAAGTAATTGTCCAGCTCTCACCAATATTCAATAATGTTTCGTTAGCAGGAAGAGCTGCTCCGCCAACTGTCAGTCCTGAAATTAAAGAAGCATAGTTCACAGTTACATTACCTGCAAATTCCGCTGAAGTGTTAGCACCCGCAACATTTAATTCTCCCAATTTAGCAATATTTGAAGTTTTTCCGGCAGAATTTGTAAACGACTTATAAAGTTCCACCTTTTCAATCGCAGGACCAACCGGAACCACAATATCAATTTTGATATTGGTTGTAGCACCTAATTTATAAGGCACATTAACTGTAACAGGAGTTACCAAACCACCTGTTTTTACTTCTCCAGTCATTAAATCATCATTCTCCAAACAAGCTGTAAAAGAAAATGCGACAGAAACAATCAGGAAGATATTTAAAAATATTTTTTTCATATCTGTATTTTTTTAATTATCAATTGAAATTTTACCGGAAATTAATTTACATCCCACCAAACTTTGGTATTCATGTCGTCCTTACCACCGATTCTGGTCACAGCAGCTTCCACATTGGATTTATTTCTGGAATACTCATCCGATGGATAATAAACTCTTACCGGAATTTTCTTCTCATTATCAGCATCAACAGGTGCTACAAGAACAGGATAACCAATACGTCTCCATTCAAAATTTGCCTGTAGGCCCTGATCGAACAAAGCAACCCATTTCTGAGTTCCGATTTGTTCCATCGCTTTGGCTGCATCAAATTTCCATCCGCCATATTCTTTAAAATCCTCCAGTGCGTAAGTTATAATATCCTTTTCAGCTTCTTTCCATCCCCATTTAACAAAATCAGCACTCCAGATTTTTTTGAGTTCAGCAGCAAAGAATGTTGCATTTTGATTGTAAGAAGCTTCAATACCCTTATAATAATATTCTTCTGTCTTAGCCGCACCACCGGTGATATATGTTTTATGAGCTGCTTCAGCCAGGATAAACTGCAATTCAGCATAACTCATTAACATTCCGGGGGCAGTTGCCTGAGTATAGAAAGAGCTGATCTTAGATGTGTTTTTAAGTCCACCACCATCATAATTTGCAGCATCAGAAGATCTCAATCCATTAGGCAAACCAGCATAATCACCTTTACCATCAGCTAAAGAAGCATACATTGAAACCCTGTAGTCAGGACTTGCCGCATCTTTATAAAGAAGATCGATAAGCTTTTTACTTACACGGTGGTCATCTCTGGTTTTGCGGTTTTCGTTAATCGGATTATTATTCGGAGCAGATCCCAAATAAACCAGTGCTGCATTATCTGCATTAGAAGTAAAGATCGGGTATTTTGCTGCATCTCCTACTATAGCTGCCATATCTGCTTTAACATCAACTTTAGCCGACATTCTGAGCAGCAATCTTAATCTTAATGAATTAGCAAACATCTTCCATTTTGCAACATCTCCATTGTAAAGAATATCACCTTCGATCTCTTCATTATCTTCAGAAAGCAAATCATTGGCTTCTTTTAGTTTAAGAACCAAATCTTTATAGATATCCTCCTGTTTGTCATAAGCGGGAGAGATAATCGGAGTAGCTGCTGAGCCCTGCCATGCTTCTGAATAAGGAATATCACCAAAAAGATCGGTAAGTACAGAGGTAATATAAACCTTTAATACGAGGCCCACACCTTTGTAATTCTTCAAATCCTTAGCTTCAGCAATTTTAAGAATTGTAGATACATCCTGACCAGACGCACCATATAAGCTAGTCCATGTATTATTAATTACAGAAACACGGGGAATATAACGATCTTCATCAGTATACTGAACCTTTGCCATGTGCTGTACCCAACATGAACCCATTTCATGACCAAGAAATATTTCATGAACCCTGTCAGTCATTGATTCGATAGAGTTGGCAAGAAGCATTTTTGGGTCTGCCTGATCCAGCGAAGGTTTGTTGACATTGTTATTTATTTCTTCAAAATCTGTTGTACAGGCAGTAAATCCTGTAATCAAAACAGCAGTAAAAATATATTTAAAAACTTTTTTCATAACCACAATTTATTAAAGTTTGCAACTAATACTTACACCTATACTTCGTGCTGAAGGAATCTGACCAAACTCAAGTCCTTGTACATTTGTATTACTAAATGCACTTTCGGGATCAATATGAGGAACTTTGGCATAAAGTAATGCAAGATTACGTCCGATTAACGAAATATTCAAATCTTTAATTGGTGTTTTTCCAATTTTATTGAAAGTATAACCAATTTTCAATTCTCTGAGTTTTACAAAACTTGCATCATAAACACTTGAAGCTGCGACATCACTAACATAAGCAGCTTTATTGAAGTTTTCAGCTTCAGCAACAACATCATTAGTCACATAAGAAACATTACCCTGAGCATCGACTACTTCTTTAACACCAACGCCAACGATACCGCCTTCACGACCAATCAATGTTTCTTCGAGCACACCAGCATAGCGACCCCATGTTGAAGTCATAGAATACATTTCACCACCCATACGAGCATCAATAAGGAAACTCATACTAAGATCTTTATAAGTGAATTCGTTATTGATACCACCAATCCAATCAGGAGTATAATTACCTAACACTTTTAAATCACCCTGTGATGGTAAACCATTTCTATAGATAATCTGTCCGTCAGGAGCTCTTTCAAAGTCATAACCGTAAAGAGAACCATATTTCTGACCAGGAATTGCCATCACTTTCATACTCCAGTATGTTCCAAGTTCGTATTGTTCGATACCTTCAGCAAGTTCAACAACTTTATTAACGTTTTTAGACCAGTTAACAGTAACATCCCAGTTCAAACCATTCTTTGATTTAAGCAGTGTTGCACCTAACAATACTTCCACACCACTATTATCAATTCTACCCGCATTTGTAACTTTAGTTGTAAACCCGCTTGATGCAGAAATTGGAACAGAAATAATCTGGTTAGTTGCACTTGAATTATAATAAGTTAAATCAAGTCTGATTTTATTATCCATAAATCTGAAATCACCACCAAATTCAAGAGAGCTTACAAACTGAGGTTTCAAATCAGCATTTGGCAATTCATTAGGGATGAACTGGTTCAATAATTTAGTACTTGCATTCCAACCATCACCAAAGGATACTGTTGGGAATAACTTATAAGGATCGGTATCGGCACCTACTTTAGCATAACTAACACGTAATTTACCGAAAGAAAGCACTGAAGGATCAAACTCAGTGATTTCAGTAATTACCCCACTTAACTGTACTGATGGATAGAAAAATGAATTATTTCCTGCAGGCAACGTACTTGACCAGTCATTTCTACCAGAGAAATCAAAGAAGAGCATTGACTTATATCCAACAGAGCCTGAAAAATACAAACTGTTAATTCTTTTTCTCCAGAGGAAATTATCAGCAACCTGTGGTACCAAAGAGTTTTTTACATTATAAACACCTTCAACAGCCAACTCAGGAGCTTCAACAAAGTTATAAGTTCTGGAATAATCCATAGCATTACCACCGACACTTACGTTAACCTCATAATCATCATATTTCTTAACTGCGGTTAGCAGGAAGTCAGTATTAGATTCTCTGTACAGGTCAACTTCTTCCATATAATAACCGTTAGGAAACTCCTGCATGTTCATTGCACGGCGTGAAGTATTGAAATTTGAATAATAGTCGATACCAGTTCTGACAAAAGCGCTTAACCAGGAAGTAAACTGATATTTTGCCATTACATTTCCGTAAAATCTGTCACGTTTGTTAGTGTTCAGATTTTCATATAATGTTGAATAAGGGTTATTATGATAGTTTGTGTTCCAGTTATACCATGAACCATCAGCATTCTTATAATTTTTAAGTTCACTCAGATCAACCTGGCGACCAAACCAGTTAAACTGTTGCATTACGTTATCAGGATCGTAACCATAACCAGGCATATTGGGGCTATTGGTATGAACATATGAACCTGAAGCAGAGAAACTTAACTCTTTGGACAACTGAGAACTACCATTAAAACTGAAGATATTTTTCTCGATTTTTGTATTTTCTAACATACCTGTTTGCGATAAGTTAGTGAGCGAGGTCCTGAAAACAGTTTTATCAGTACTTCCCTGTAAAGCAACAGATGAAGTATTGGTAGTACCTGTAACAAAGAAATTTTTCACATTATCAGGATGCGATACCCATGGAGTTGCAGTACGAACACCATTTACAACAGGAGAATTAAACTGTGGGATATTAAGACCCACATCAAGTTTCGGACCCCAGCTTTCATCAGTACCATCATTAACACCATGACCGGCACCATCCACATACTCAAATAAACCTCCTGAACCCTGACCATAAGAATTTTGGAAATCAGGTAATCTGAATGGATTTTCAAATGTAGTAGAATGACTTAATTCAACACCAAGTCCTTTTTGGCCCTTTCCGGATTTTGTTGTAACAACAATTACCCCGTTAGAAGCTCTTGATCCATAAAGAGCAGCAGCATTCGGACCTTTTAAAACAGAAATTGATTCAATATTTTCAGGGTTGATATCCTGAACTCCACTACCACGGTTAACACCTTCAGTTGCAGTTCCACCAAAGTTCGAGTTCGCCATAGGAATACCGTCAACAACGAAAAGTGGTTGATTATTACCATCCAGAGAGTTAACACCACGAAGAATGATTCTTGCAGAAGCACCAACAGCTCCGGAACTACTGGTAATCTGTGCACCTGAGATTTTACCCTGAAGCGAGTTTACGACATTCACTTCTTTAGCTTTAGAAATCTCATCACCTTTTACGTCCTGCACCGAATAACCGAGTGCTTTCTTTTCTCTACTGATACCAAGAGCAGTTACAACAACTTCATCAATCAAAAGCGCATCAGATTCCAGCCTTACGACTAAATTGTTTTTCGCTTCGACTTCCATTGTTTTCATACCCACATAGGAAATCACTAATACTCCTGATGAAGGAACATTAATAACAAATTCTCCCTGACCGCCGGTAATTGTTCCGGTGGTGGTACCCTTAACTTTTACTGATGCTCCAATCACAGGAAATCCATCATCCGCGGAAATTACTTTCCCGGAAACTGACCTTGACTGAGCATTAAGGAATGTAAAGCTTACCATCAACAGGAAAGCTAAAAAGACCGTTAGTTTTCTCATAAATTTACCGTTTTGTTTAATTTAACTTCAAGTTTGTTTTACAAATTGACTTTTCAAGACAGCAAATATAGAGAATAGATATTTAATAAACAATACCAAATCTTATCAAAATGAAAAATAAAAGGTATAAACAGTATTAAACTGACAAAAAGAGTGAACAAATCTTAATGAAAATAAGTGTCAGTTTAACAATATCATTTTCTGAGAACTAGTTGTATATCTGTTAGATATATCAATAATTTTTAACACTAAAACATCATTTATCTATATTTTTTCAGCAATTATGCATATTTAAAAAATTGCTTATCTTTTTTTTAAATATTTTCATCACGACTAAAAAAGAATGAGTTTTATGCATATTTATGACGTTTTATTACCTTTTTAACTGTTTTATATGACAATTTGCAAGATATAAATCGAGTGTTTTACAAATTATTAATCATGCAAATGACATAAAAATCGGAAATTATTGCAAAAAATAACGATTTTCTAAGCCGAAAAATGCCCGGGATTACTATCAGAATATTCAGATAAAGGCTGCATTATAGTAGTTATTGATATTGCTTCAACAATTCTTCTGTTTTCTCCACTGCAAATTTTACGTATTCAGGGCAACGTTTCTTATACATGTTTTCTTTAGCGATAGCATCATCTCCTGATTCAGTATCCATACGGTAATTATCAAGCAGTTTTAAACATACAATGCTTCCGAATTCTGCCTCGAATTCCTCAATGAACTTTTTTGATATTGACAAAGTACGTTGTTTGTCCTCATCGGTACCATTTTCACCCTTTCCGTATTTCAAACCAAGGGCCATAAGGGCTCCGGTTACCGCTCCGCATGTCTCCTGACGTCGGGCAATACCTCCACCAAAAGGTCCGGCTAACCTCAAACCTAAATCTTTATTAATGCCGAAATCAGGCGCAAAAACACAAAAAACAGATTGAGAACAATTATAACTATTGCCAAAAGTGGCAAGAGCAAGGGAGGATTTGTTGTTCATATTCTTAATAATTATTGTACAAATATAGGTGTTTATTGTTAATGATAAATATCGGAATTAAAAAAGGACCCCCTGAGATTCAGAGTAGTCCTTTCAATTTTTAAAGTTTTCTGCTTAAATGGCAATCAGGATTATCTGTAATCCTCCCAATTCACGTTCATCATATCGCCGGTTTTCTCGAAAGCAATGTGCATTCCAAAACATGCGCGCAATGTTTGCGGGGTATGTGAAGGACCAGAAAGTGCAAGATAATCTCTTAACAACTGACGATAAGCAGGATCAACACAATTTTCAATGATGGCATCCGCTCTATCCACAGGACATTTTCCTCTTAAATCTGCCACACCATGCTCAGTAATAATAACATTCACAGAATGCTCATTTTGGTCGACATGTGAAACCATCGGAACGATTGCAGAAATTTTTCCTCCTTTAGCTGTTGAAGGAGTTGTGAAAATTGAAATATAAGCACTGCGGGTAAAGTCAGCAGAGCCACCAATACCGTTCATCATTTTGGCACCCAAAACGTGTGTACTGTTTACATTCCCAAAAATATCGGCTTCCAGGGCAGTATTGATCGTGATCAAACCCAAACGACGGGCAAGTTCCGGACTGTTTGACATTTCCTGCGGACGTAAAACCAGTTTACTTCTGAATTCCTCAATATTGGCATATACTTCCTGAAGTACCGGTGTAGTGATAGTCAGCGAACAACCACTTGCAAAAGTAACCTTCCCTTTTTTTATCAAATCGATAACAGAATCCTGAATAACCTCAGTATACATTTGGAAAGGAGGAATTTCATCATTTGTACCTAAAGAAGCCATAACAGCATTGGCGATATTACCCACACCCGATTGAATTGGCAGGAACTCAGCAGGAATTTTACCATCTCTCAATTCTGCTGCAAGGAAATTGGCTACATTATGACCAATTCTATCAGTCACATCATCAGTAGGTGTAAAGCCTCCAACCTCATCATCGAGATATGTTTCCACAACACCCACGATTTTGTCCGGATCAACCTTGATGTAAGGAGTACCCATGCGATCTGAAGGAGTCATCAATGTTAATGGTAATCTGTGAGGAGGATCCTTTGGTTCAAAAATATCATGAAAACCCCGGAGTGCTTTGGGATGTTTTGTATTTAATTCAATAATAACAATATCAGCTAAACCACAAATCGTAGGTGAAATACCTACTGAAGAAGTCAGAATAATTTCACCATCATCAGTAACTTCAGAAGCCTCGATAATCGCAATTCTCGGTCTGGGCATAAAACCAAAACGCAAATGAGGTGCTAATGAAGACAAGTGCATATCAAAGTAAGGGGCACGGTCTTTATTCAATGCATCCCTTAAGTCTCTGTTGGATTGATATGGTGTACGAAACAAAACAGCATTAGCCCTTGCAAGTTCTCCATCAAGAGAATCACCGGTTGATGCACCGGTATAAACTCCAATCTTAAATTCTTTACCTTCCGCATGTAATGCTTCAGCTTTTCTGGCTATTGCTTTCGGAATTTCCTTTGGACATCCCGCAGGTGTAAAACCACTAAATCCAACGGCATCGCCATTGTTCACGTAAGCTGCTGCTTCATCAGCAGAAATAATTTTATACTTTGACATATTTAATAAATTGTTGTTAGATGGAAAATATCTGATTTTCAAATAGATAACACAATAACACGCTAATGCCTGAAAACCGGCACAAAATTATTAAATTTTTTTCAATTATGGAAAAATTTCTTTAATAAATTTGATAAGAATTTTAAATTAAATTTTATAGCAATTTTCAGCGAATAAATAGTAAGTTAACATCAAAAATTAAAAAAAAATACCCATATTTGCACTTATTAAAATTTAAGAATATGTCAGCAATAAAATCATTGAATCCTCAGGGATTATGGACTAATTTTTATGCACTAACTCAGATTCCAAGGCCGTCAGGCAAAAAAAAGGAAATTGGGGATTATCTGGAAAGTTTTGGAAAGCAACTTAATCTGGAAACATTAAGAGATGAAATTGGCAACGTATTGATAAGAAAACCAGCCACACCAGGCCAGGAAGGTCGCAAAGCCGTTATTCTTCAGGCTCATATGGATATGGTTCCGCAGAAAAACAGTGACAAAAACCACAATTTTGAGTCGGACCCAATCGAGACAATTATCGATGGTGATTGGGTAAAAGCAAACGGAACTACTTTGGGTGCAGATAATGGAATCGGACTGGCTGCAGCGCTATCAATTCTCGAATCAAACGACATCACACATCCCGATCTGGAAGTTTTTGTTACTGTTGATGAAGAAACCGGCATGCATGGTGCATTCGGACTTCAACCAAATTTCCTGAAAGGTGAAATTCTGATCAACATGGACTCAGAAGATGAGGGTGAACTTTATGTGGGATGTGCAGGCGGTTTAGATGCCATCGCAGAATTTAATTATCAGGAAGTTGAAATTCCTGAAGGTGATATTGCATTAAAAATCTCACTTACAGGATTAAAAGGCGGACATTCAGGTGTTGACATTCATCTGCAAAGAGCCAATGCAAACAAACTGATGTTCAGACTATTAAAACAAGCAGTTATGGATTGCGAAGCCCGTTTGGCCTCCATCAATGGCGGTAGTCTCAGAAATGCCATTCCAAGAGAAGCTTTTGCAGTGATTACTATTCCTCAGGATGCTTTGGATGATATGCTTGAATTGGTGGCTGAGTTTGATGTTTTGTACAATACTGAATTTAAAAACATTGAAAATAAAATAATTTTAAGTGCTGAACAGGTTGATTTACCGGCAGGACTTATTCCTGAAGAAGTTCAGGATGATTTGATAAACAGTGTTATCGCTGCACATGATGGCGTATACAGGGTTATTCCGGAATTACCATCGGTAGTTGAAACATCGGGAAATCTTGCCATAATTAAATCCGATGGCAGCAAAATTACCTGCATCAGTTTACTCAGAAGTTCTGTAGAATCATTCAAAAACGAACTGGGATCTATGTTCAGCAGTTTATTTTCCATGGCAGGAGCCAAGGTTACATTAACAGGCAGCTACCCTGGTTGGAAACCAAATCTGGAATCTCCCATACTGAACACAATGAAGCAATTGTATCAGGATAATTACGGAAAAGTGCCCAAAATTCTCATCATTCATGCAGGATTGGAGTGCGGCATCCTGGGAACACATTATCCTGAAATGGATATGATTTCTTTTGGTCCTACCATCAGATTTCCGCATTCACCTGATGAAAAAGTTCACATTGATTCCGTTCTGAAATTCTGGGATTATTTACTGATTACGTTGAAAAATATACCTTCAAAATAACAAATTAATTTTCGAAATCAACAGTATTGAATGATTCAAACAGCTCATCCGGAGAACGATACCACCAGTGTTATACAGTTTTCCACCATTGCAGGAGAACTCAACGAAATTAATGCTTCCAACATTGATTATGAGCACATTTGTAATCAAATGAAAGAAATTTCGGGTAGCATGTTTGTTATCCTGAATAAATTCGACTCCGATGGTAGGAATTTTAAAACTGTTGGCATTTCAACCTTAAGTAAGGGATTTGAAAAAGCTTTGTCCATTCTGGGTTTTAACATCATCGACAAACATTGGGATTACGACCCGGAAAGAGAAAAAAAAATCAGCAAATCCAAGGTGACATTTTTTAACAGTCTGGGAGAACTGACAGACAGTAAGGTTTCGGGAGATATCATTGGGAATCTCACCCAGCTGGTAGGTGTTGAGAAAGTTGCCATTGTAAGAATCACGAGAAAAGACTCAACATTGGGAGATTTTACCCTGATTTTCAAGAGAGAACAGATTCTGAGAAACATCCTGTTAACAGAATATTATGCTGATATGGTAGGCATGTTGTTGCACAGAATTCAGATTGAAAAAGAACTGATAAGGGCTAAAGAGGTGGCAGAATCGGCCAATGTTGCCAAAACTGATTTTCTGTCCAACATGAGTCATGAAATAAGAACCCCGCTGAATGGTGTCATAGGTTTTACTGATTTACTCAGAAACACAAAATTAGACGCCACACAAAAGGAATACCTCGACAATGCTATCTCATCAGCCAACTCTTTACTCTCTGTTATCAGTGATGTGCTGGATTTTTCGAAAATTGAAGCAGGCAAACTGGAACTTGAATTGATAAAAACCGACATAATTAAAGTTATTGAAAGTGCTGCCGACATTATAAAAATACATGCTGCAAAAAAGGGACTGGAGTTATTGTTAAATATTCAACCCGATATTCCGAAATTTGCAGTGATAGATCCTATCCGACTCAAACAAATTCTTGTAAATCTGCTTAGTAATGCTATCAAATTTACGGATAAAGGTGAGGTCGAATTAAAACTTGAGTTTGAACCCAGGGATGAAGAAAGAGGTTTTTTCAGCTTTTCTGTGAGAGACACAGGAATTGGTATCAGGGAAAGTGATAAGGTCAAGTTATTTAAAGCATTTTCACAAGCCGACACTTCCACAACCAGAAGGTATGGTGGTACAGGTTTAGGACTAATTATCTCCAACTCCCTGGCTGAAAAAATGGGCAGTTCCATAGAGTTTTTCAGTGAATACGGCGGCGGAACGACCTTCTATTTTACTGTAGCTTCTGAATACGAACGCATTGAAGATGTAGACATCAAAAAGCTTGAGAAAATCAGAAAAGTATTGATTATTGACGACAATGCTAACAACCGAATGATTCTGGAACATACAATGAATCATTGGGGTATAAAGACCATTGGTACTGAAGATGGTGTTGAGGCAGTGATGATGCTCGAGGAGGATGACACTTTTGATTTGATCATCGTTGATTATCACATGCCCTATATTGATGGCATTGAAACCATTAAGCTTATCAGAAGTAAAACCAGGTTCAGTAGCGAATTAATGCCGGTCATCCTTTTACATAGTTCTTCGGATGATGCAACAATACATGATGCGGCAGAGGCTTTAGACATCAGGTTTTTACTAACAAAACCAGTAAAAGCGGATGAATTATATCACTACCTTCTAAATGTTTACGAAGCCAGATATCACCAAACTGAAATAATTCCGAAAAATAATGTTATGCAATTGCCAATCAATGCATTCGAGCAAAAATTTAATATTCTTGTAACCGAAGATATCAAAATGAACATGCTGGTTATTGGGAATATGTTGAAACTTATTTTACCCAATGCAAAAATATATGAAGCTGAAAACGGATTAGAGGCTGTTGATTTCGTTAGTAATCAAATTCCGGACATCATTTTCATGGATGTTCAGATGCCGGTTATGGACGGCCTTGAAGCCACTACAAAAATCAGGGAATTAACCCGTGGAACTTCTATCCATGTACCGGTTATTGCTTTAACAGCAGGGATATCCAAAGAAGAAAGAGAAAATTGTTTCAAGTCGGGCATGGATGATTTTCTGGCAAAACCTGTTGACAAAAAAGCACTTTACGATATCTTATCAAAATATGCTCAGGAAATACTGGATAAAAAGAAATCAATACTGCCGGATTTAGCACCGGAAGATGTAATTCATTTCAACAGAAAAGTGTTGTTTGAAAAGATAGAAGATGAAGATTTACTTCGGACTTTGTTGAAAATGGCATCAGAAGAATATCCTAAATACATCAATGAAATTGAAAAAGCACTGGATATGAACGACTTGGCTGATGTGAAATCAAACGCACATACACTGAAAGGCAGTGCTTTCAATATGGAATTCTTACATTTGGGTGAACTCGCCCGCGAGATTGAGAAAAATCTCGATAATGAGAAAGTAATCAAAGCCATTCTGCTGAAAATTAAGCAGGAATGGGAACTTATCAAAGAAAAATATATTCGATGAGAAATAAAAACTACGCTCCCCCAAAATCAAACACGAAACTGACTGTCAAATCGGAATCTGATTTAATGACTTTTCTGCTTGATCACATGGGTGGCATGAAAAGAAATTCTGTAAAATCTTTACTTGCACACCGACAGGTAAGCGTAAACAGTCAGGTTATTACACTCTACAATCAACCCTTAAAAATTGGTGATCGTGTGGAGATATCCGGACAAACCGGCACAACAGAATTGACCCACAGCAAACTAAGAATAATCTTTGAAGATAAAAATATTGTTGTGGTTGATAAGAAGGAAGGCTTATTGACTGTTAGTACAGGCAGGGGTGATGAAACAACTGTATTTTCAATCCTGAAAACTCATATCCGCAGAAATGCTCCTCAAAACAGGATTTATGTAGTTCATCGGCTCGACAGAGACACTTCCGGTGTTTTGATATTTGCAAAAGATAAAGAAACGCAGGAAATTCTGCAATCGAATTGGAAAGACATCGTTACTAAGAGGTTGTATGTGGCACTGGTGGAAGGTCGTGTTGAAAAGGAAAAAGATTCTATTACAAGTTGGTTGACTGAACATCCGAAATCTTTAAAGATCCGTTCAAGCAATGTTGATAATGGTGGTCAGAGAGCTACAACCAATATAAGAAGAATCAAAGCCGGAGATCAATATTCGCTTTTGGAACTTGACCTTGACACAGGAAGGAAAAATCAAATCAGGGTTCATTTACAGGATATTGGACATCCTGTTGCCGGAGATCAAAAGTATGGAGCGCAAACCAATCCTTGTGGCAGAATGGCCCTGCATGCACGATTGATAGAATTTTACCATCCGGCTACTAACAAAAAAGTAAAATTTGAATCACCGGTTCCGAAAACTTTCACGAAATTTGTAAAATAATTCCCGAAACCGGCAAATCCTTATCAGCCTTCAAACTCCATCAGGTATGCTTTGATGAATGCGTCAATATCGCCATCCATCACAGCATTCACGTTGGATGTTTGAAAATTGGTTCTGTGGTCTTTGACTCTTCTGTCGTCGAACACATAACTTCTTATCTGAGAGCCCCATTCAATTTTCCTTTTTCCGGCTTCCACTTTGGCAGTTTCGGCACGCCGTTTCTCAAGTTCGAGTTCGTACAATTGCGATTTAAGCAATCGGAGGGCATTGTCTTTGTTGCCAAATTGCGAACGGCTTTCCGTATTTTCTATGATAATTTCGTCGGGAGCATTGGTTACAGGATTGGTGAATTTATAATGCAGACGAACACCTGTTTCCACTTTATTTACATTCTGACCACCGGCACCGCCCGAACGGAAAGTATCCCAGCTTAAACTACCGGGATTAATTTCGATATCGATGGTATCATCGACCAAAGGAACCACAAAAACAGAGGTAAAGGAAGTCATGCGTTTACCCTGTGCATTGAATGGCGAAACACGCACCAACCGGTGCACACCATTCTCCGATTTCAGATAACCATAAGCCATTTCACCTTCAATCTGCATGGTAACTGTTTTAACACCAGCCTCATCACCATCCTGATAATTCGTAATTTCGCATTTATAACTCTGTCTTTCTGCCCAGCGTTGATACATCCTGAAAAGCATTTGTGCCCAATCCTGAGCCTCGGTACCACCGGCACCAGCCACAATTTTTATCACGGCGCCTAACTTATCCTCTTCTTTGGAAAGCATATTCTTCATCTCCAAAGTTTCCACAAGTTCCATTGAATGCTGATAAGCCAGATCGACCTCTTCCTCTGTAACCGCTTCTTCTTTATAAAAATCGAAAGCCAGTTGCAATTCTTCCAGAGAAGCCCTGATAGCCTGATAGCCTTCCACCCACTTTTTCAGTTCCTTCACCTTCTTCATCTGGACTTCAGCCGCTTTGGCATCATCCCAGAAACCGGGTGCCTGCGTACGAATTTCTTCTTCTTCTATTTGTATTAATTTAGTATCGACGTCAAAGATACCTCCTCAGCGCGTCCCCGCGCTCCAACACGTCTTTGAGTTGGTCTGCTGTAATCATTTAATTTAATTTATTTAGTTAAACATAATATAATATTTGAACCACATAAGTCACATAAGTCACATAAGTTTTTTTTGTAATAATATAACCTGAATGATAGTTAATTAATTCCTGACATTTATATATTGATGTGATTCCGATAGCGGAATATTACTTATGTTACTTATGTGACTAATGTGGTTAAATGTATTCACCCAATTTCCGGGAATTTAATAATCTGTTCCGACACCAGAATTCCTGCAATAAATACAGTCAGGAAACCCACCGTAAATCCGGCCAGTGTTTGTCCCGGCGTATGTGCTTTCAGTTCTATCCTCGAAAAAGCGGTGAGTGCCGAAATAAAAAGCATGGCAATCATGGCAAAAACCGGATTTACCCCCATGATGAAGCTATAAGCAAAAACACCACCGGTTAAACCGCCCACGCCCGACAAATGCGCACTGATTTTCCATTTCAGATTGATAATGGTAATAATTATTATCGATAAGATGGACCCTATACCCATGGCAACAAAGAAATGCGGCAAATGCAGGATTCTCCATAAAAAGATGGTCCAGAACACATACGCAATGATTGAAAACATATATGGGAAAGTACGTTGTTCCTTTTTAGAGATGTACAAATCCTTGATCTGACCATTTTTCAGCATCAGCAAAATCGGCATGGCCGGCAACAGCGCAGTAAAAAGGAAAGTGCCGCCAATCGCAAACCATTTCCAAACCGGCATAAAGAAATTTGCCAAATCTGTAAAAAGAAAAACGATGATTCCATAAGTTGGCATCAACAGCGGTTGAAAAACGAAAGAAACTGCTTTATGAAATTTTTTCATATTATACTTATTATTACAACTCCTTCCGGAGGCGGGCAACCGGAATATTCAGCTGTTCCCTGTATTTGGCCACCGTACGGCGGGCGATATTATAACCTTTGGTTTTTAACACATCAGCAAGCGCATCATCATTCAAAGGCTTTCTTTTATTCTCACTTTCAATGCAATCCTGCAATATCTTTTTTATTTCTCTTGTTGACACCTCTTCTCCCGAATCATTAGTCATCGATTCGGAAAAGAAATATTTCACCGCATACACCCCGAATTCGGTCTGAATATATTTACTATTACTAACCCTGGAAATCGTTGAAATATCATAGCCGGTAATATCCGCAATATCTTTCAGAATCATCGGTCGGAGGAAAGTATCATCCCCTTCAATAAAAAACTTATACTGAAACCCCACAATCGCCTTCATGGTAGTCAGCAGCGTATGATGTCTTTGTTTGATGGCATCGATAAACCAACGCGCAGCATCAATCTTTTGTTTTGCAAAAGTTACAGCATCCTTCATTGCATTGGTTTTCTCCCCTTTTCTTTCAGAATATGTCTGAAATAATTCGTTATAAGTATTGCTCACCCGCAATTCCGGAACATTTGAATTATTCAGGTGAACAATCAGTTTTCCCTCATCATTTTCCAGATAGAAATCGGGAATCACCACCGACATTGATTTTTCAAGCAGGTTGCCACCCCAGGCATTACCGGGTTTAGGATTCAATCTGGAAATTTCCGTAATAGCATCCTTCAGTTGATCGTCAGTCAAACTCAGGTTTTTTTTGATACGATCGTAATGTTTTTTGATAAACTCATCAAAATAATCTTCGATGATGCAAAGCGCACTACTCACTTCCGGTCGATAAATCTTCCTCTCGAGCTGCAATTTAAGGCATTCCTGCAAATCAGTAGCAGCTACTCCGGCAGGTTCAAATTCCTGAATGAGTGCAACCATTTTTTGCATTTCATCATCCGTAGTATTGACTCCGGCATTAAAAACGATATCATCCACCATCGATTCAACCGTACGACGCAAATAACCATCTTCATCAATATTGCCAATTACATACTCGGCTAATTGTCGCTCTTTTTCCGAAATATTCTGTAACCCAAGTTGTTCAACTAAATGTTCATGAAAAGTAGTTCCGATTGAAAACGGAATATCCTCTTTTTTATCATCCGGAGAATTATTATTTACTTTCAGTTTATAATCAGGAATATCGTCATCCATCATATACTCATCCAGATCCATATCATCGTTGTTTCCACCATCATCATTTAAATCATCCGAATCAGCTTCATCATTTTTATCTGCACCCTCTTCAAGTGCAGGGTTTTCCTCCAGCTCCTGTCTGATTCTTTCTTCCAGTTCAAGTGTAGGCACCTCAAGCATCTTTATCACCTGAATTTGAGCAGGTGACAATTTCTGTTGTAGTTTTTGTTCTAAAGATTGCCTTAACATGAATAATTTATATAAACCGGTTTACAGGTGCAAAGTTAATTAAATTAGCTAAAATTACCGAACACTTAGCAACATATCTCATTTTAATTTTTTCTTTTTTATTGATAATCCGATATCGATGCGACCCAGGAACAACCCGCTTTTGGCCATTTGAGCAATGATTACCGGCTTTCCATCCATATTCAGAGTTTTTACATTTTCGAGCATCGAATGCGAATGTCCTCCGATAATAACATCGATATTCCGGGTTTGTTTGGCCAAACTAAAATCATTGAGTTTTACTTCTGTGGAATCTGAACCAAGATGCGACATGCAAATCACCACATCACATTTCTTTTTATTTTTAAGAATACCGGCCATTTCCTGTGCCTTTGACACAGGCTCCAGATATTTTACACCTTTGTAATTCCGTTCCATGATCAATCCCTCAGGATTCACACCCAGGCCAAATATTCCGATTTTAATATCCCCTTTACGGATGATATGATATGGTTTTATCAATCCATGAATGACCGATTCTTTCACATCATAATTAGACACCACAACAGGAAATTCAGCCATTTTCAGCAACATGGCTAAAGAGTCGATGCCATTGTCAAATTCATGATTTCCAAGATTAACAGCATCGTACTTCATCAGATTATAACCATTAATTTCGACCCTGCCACCATAAAAATTGTAGTAGGGAGTACCTTGTGAAAAATCACCGGCATCAATCAAAACCACATTGGGCTCCTGATTTCTGATTTGTGTGATAAGTTCATAACGCCGTGCATAACCACCCATTTCAGGATTTCTGGCTGCGTTTTTCTCTGTAGGTTCAATCTGACTATGCGTGTCGTTGGTATGCAAAATAACAATTTTGTTGTTTTGCCCTGATAACGAAAGCAGTGTCAGTAGAAAAAACGAAAGCAATATAATTCTTGTCATAATATTATTTTTGTGTTATTCTGCCATCAATTTTTGATTCCACCTTTTTACCTTCAGACGTAGCCTTTTTGATATAAAATGTTAACATATCTCTCACTTTGATACCTGTTTGAACAGCAGATTCTTGTAACCTGAGTTCAGGCATATTATCATTACCTTCTGAAAGATAATTATTGGTAGCAATAAAATAAACTTTTTCAGGATTAAGTTTTTCCCCTCCGATGTTGATATCAACTGCTTTTCCGTTGTAAATGATAAAATTCATCCCTGAAATACCTTCACCTCCTGCTAAAGCCATGCGATGAAAAAGCGGAATCAAATTACTCCCTTTAACACCAATTATCACAAGTTCATTCTCAAAAGGCATCAGTTCATACATTTTCCGGATGGTTACATTGCCGGCAGGTATGGTTGTTCTGAGTCCCCCCAGATTTACAATAGCAATATCAACCGGTTTTTTCAGGAAATCTGTTGCTGTTTCCCTGTAAATATCCGCACAATAATTCGAAAGCAAACTTTCAGGTGCATGTCCCCGCATTGTAGCAGGTGCATATCCTATTACCTCATTCATCGTTACGTCGAGGGCAGATTTATATGGTTGAATCATATTCACAACAGGATTATCCTGTTGGACAGACACAGAATTATCAACCGGAATTCTTATACCCTTCATTCCTGTAATGGAATAATGAATTCCCGAACAGGAAATCAGAAAGAGTAACACAGAAAATGTCAGTATTTTATTCATTGTAAATAAATTATTAAAATTGCATCATGCACTTATGCGAAAATACAAAAATAATTGAATATGCCAATGATTGATTGATTACATTCAAAAATAATTTACGTCTGCATAATACATTTGCTATAATTTTTTGTTATTTAATTGATTTTAACATAGATTGAAATTAATAACCATGACAACAAATGACTATATTTGCGGTGGAAAAATGATTACATAAATAAATCATTTCAAAAAATAAAAAAACTTTGAAATCAACATACTCATTTATAATTATTCTGATATCGCTGAATATATTTCACATCTATGCCACTGAATATCAAATTAGTTTCATAGGAAGTGGAGCAGCCGTAACAATTGACAGTATTCAGGTTACCAACCTCAGAAGCGGTCAGCATATTACATTGACAAACAATCAGTCTCTTCTATTAAGAAGTGATGAAAGTGGCTTTCCCAGCCTTCCTGAGACCAATAATAATTTGCTCATCCATCCAAATCCCTGTTATGGAAAGGCGACGATGAGTTTTCAGAATGCCAAAAAAGGCACCTGCCTTGCATCTGTGTATAATATCGATGGAAGGTTGCTAAACGCTTATGTATTTCAGGCTGAGACAGGTACACATCAACTGGAACTTAATCTCCCTCAGGGTATATTCTTTGTAAAAATTTCAGGCAATGGACTGTTGCTTAGATCAAAAATCATCAGCACAAACACCGGAAATATTGTTAGCGAATTGAAATATGTTGGATTTGAGGCACGAGAGAAGGCGAAGGAACAGGTACAGGCACAGGCACAGGAGCAGGACATGTTTTTTCTATCTGGCGACAGGTTTCTCTACAAGGTTTATTCTGGTCATTTTTGCACAATACTTCCCCACAAACCGGTTGCTTCGGAAGATATCAACATCGATTTTTATGCTTGTACCGATGCTTCAGGAAATCATTATCCGGTTTTAATATTGGGCAATCAGGTATGGATGGCTGAAAATCTGAAAACGACACATTTCAGAAATAACGACATCATATCCAGCATAAACACAAATGTCGGATGGAAAAGTAACTTGTTACCAGCATGGTGTAGTTATAACAATCTTGATAATGCTCAGACAGGCTTACTCTACAACTGGCAGGCAGTAAACGACAACAGAATCATTGCACCTGAAGGTTGGCATGTACCAACCAATGATGCCTGGTCAGAATTAAACAATTTTCTGACTAACAACCAATTAACATTTGACGAAAATTCTGGTTTTATAAATCTGAAAAGCGGTTACCGTAATGACACAGGAGTTTTTGAGCAATCCGGGAATATGTCAGTCTTTTGGACAGCTAACTCTACTGATGGCAGCAACAGTTATAGCAGAAACATAAATGCCGGAAACAACTTGCTTTCCGCAGAAAAAAAACTTCATTCTAATGGATTCTCTGTTCGATGTATCCGGCCAGTTTATACAGCAACGCAGGCTTCGTTCAAAACATTTGACATCAATAGATTACCTGAAATAATGCTGGAAGTGTCCCCTGATGAGTGGAATAAAATACTGACATATTACGACATGAATCCTCATAATGAAGAAAAAGTATTGGTTAGTTTTACATTCAAAGATGATGGTTTGATTACAGTTTTGAAACAAACCGGATTAAAATTACGTGGTAATACCAGCCGACGTCGCCCGGAAGGGAGTAAAAATATTCTGCACAGTAGCTCAAATCCGGACTGGCATCATGCAAGTTTTTCGGTTGATATGAATGAATTTGTGAGCGGACAAAAATTTGCCGGTTTGAAGAAGTTAAATCTGAAGTGGTTTAAGGACGACTCTATGTATGCTCGGGAAGTATATTGCTACGATTTATTCAAACGATTTGGCGTATGGACAGCCCCGGAATCTTCCTATTGTAAGTTTTATATTTACATCACTGGTGACCCGAAACCTGCTTATTTTGGGATTTACGAAATGCTTGAATCAATTGACAGTGATTATCTGAAAAAAAGAAAAAATCAGTTTGGAGACGACAATGGATTTCTATGGAAAGCTTTCTGGGGAGCGGATTTCAAAACGGCGGATGCTTCCAAAATGGGTATTGAACTTGTAACACTAACGAGCACCTACAAACCTGTTTATGATTTAAAAAACAGGGAATTGGAACTTCAAACAGCCAAAACACAATTATTGCAATTCATTACCGACCTGAATCAGAAAACCGGCACCGACTTCGAAACCTGGATTGAATCAAAAACCGATGTTCCGTTATTTCTCAAAACATACGCAGTGAATGTTATGTGCGGGATGTGGGACGATTACTGGGCTAACAAAAACAATTTTTATTTCTATTTTAATTCCTCCGGAAAGTTCTTTTTCATCCCCTATGATTATGATAATACCCTGGGCACATCTTATATCATGAGTAATTCAGGCACACAAAATCTGCTAAAATGGGGCAATAGCTCCCATCCACTTATAGAAAAAATCATTGCCATACCCAAATATAAAAGCATGTATATCAATTACTTGCACGAATTATGCAATCCTCAGTCAGACCTATTCTATGTTTCCAAAAGCAAAGTACGGATACTAAACTGGCACAATCTCATCAGGGCATATATCAGCAATGAAACCGGAGAAGATATGGAAATTGTCGATCGACCTGCCTCGTGGGGAAATTGTAGTTTTTACCGACTTATGGAAGACCAAAATAATTATTTTCAGATTAGAGCAAATAATTTGCCTGCAAAAATTAATTAATCAATCTTAAATCACAACTTCACCTCCACATATTTCACACTTTGCCTTCTTCAGTTATATACCGCATGAATGCGTCAGTCTCTTCCCTGAATGATTACTAAAAAAAACGATGTATCTTTGCATGTCTGTGTAATTATATGATTAAAGACGTAAAAATTGTGTTTTTGTAATTATTTAAACATTATTAATCTCGAATGGTTATAAAATAACATTTATCTTTGAAGAAAATTTGAACAAATGCAATTATTAAAAATTTTATGGGTGATTCTGGGTACCATATCCCTGGTTATAGGCCTGATCGGCATTGTAATTCCGGGATTACCCACCACCCCGTTTTTACTTTTAACAGCAGCACTTTACATCAGAAGTTCAGAAAAATTATACAAAGCACTCATCTCAAACAAACATCTCGGAAAATACATCCTGGATTTCAGGGAAGGGAAAGGACTTCCGCTGAAGACCAAAATCATTTCCCTGATCATGATGTGGACCATGATTACCCTGTCCTGTTCCTTTTTTATTGATATCCTCTGGTTAAGATTAGGCATCATCATACTGGGAATCATTGGTTCAGTAGTCATGTTTTTCATTTTACCAACGTCAGAAAATAAATCGGAAGATAATCATCAGTAATCGTTTAATAACATCCAGATATGAAAAAAATCACCCGCGAAGATGCATTGAAGTATCATGCACAGGGAAAACCCGGAAAAATTGAGGTAACACCCACAAAACCACACAGTTCACAACGCGATTTATCGCTGGCTTATTCTCCGGGTGTGGCGGAGCCTTGTCTTGAAATTGCAAAAGATCCGGGACTGGTTTACGATTATACCTCCAAGGGCAATCTGGTTGCCGTTATTTCAAACGGTACGGCGGTTCTCGGTTTGGGCGATATCGGTCCATTGGCCGGTAAACCGGTGATGGAAGGTAAAGGTCTGCTTTTCAAAATTTTCGCAGGAATTGATGTTTTTGATATTGAAATCAACGAAAAAGATCCGGAGAAATTCGTTCAGATCGTCAAAGCCATTTCACCTACTTTCGGAGGTATCAATCTGGAAGATATTAAAGCACCGGAATGTTTCGAGATTGAAGAGCGACTCAAAGCTGAACTTGACATCCCTTTGATGCACGACGACCAGCATGGTACTGCCATCATTTCAGCAGCGGGGTTAATTAACGCACTGGAATTGGTTGATAAAAAGATAGAAGAGGTACGCATCGTGATCAATGGTGCCGGAGCAGCTGCTAATTCCTGTGCACAGTTGTATCTGATGCTGGGAGCACGACTTGAAAACCTGGTAATGGTTGATTCGAAAGGTGTAATATCAAAGAAACGCACCGATCTTAACAACCGAAAGATACCTTTTGCAACCAGCAGAGAAATAACCACTCTGACAGAAGCAGTGAAAGACTCAGATGTTTTCATCGGATTATCAATAGCCGGATTATTATCCATCGAGATGGTGCGATCAATGAATGTAAATCCAATCGTATTTGCACTTGCCAATCCAAATCCGGAAATTTCCTATGATGATGCCATGGCAGCAAGGAAAGACATCATTTTTGCCACCGGTCGGTCCGACCATCCGAATCAAATCAATAATGTATTGGGATTTCCTTATATTTTTCGCGGGGCGCTTGATGTGAGGGCAACCTGCATCAACGAAGCCATGAAAGTAGCAGCAGTTCGAGCCCTGGCCGATCTGACCAAAAAACCCGTTCCGGATGTGGTTAATGCTGCCTACGAACTGAAAAAACTCAGTTTTGGCAGTGAATATATTATACCGAAACCATTAGATCCGCGCCTGCTTACCGTTGTGGCACCAGCGGTAGCCAAAGCCGCTATAGAATCCGGAATTGCGCGTAAAATCATTACCGACTGGGATGCCTACGATTTAAAACTCAGGGAAATCATGGGAAGTGATAATAAGTTGATTCGCAGGTTTTATGAAATGGCACGACAAAATCCAAAAAGGGTTGTCTTCTCCGAATCTATCCATGTAAATATGATAAAAGCGGCTGAAGTAGCCTTGCAGGAAGGATTATGTCAACCCATATTGCTTGGGAATGAAGAAAAAATTGCCAGTATTGCAGCAGAAAATGACATTGATTTAACCGGTATTGAAATCATTAATCTCCGACACGACAGAGAAGAAGCCCGTCGTGCCAGATTTGCCCGTATCCTCTCAGAAAAACGAAGTCGCGAGGGCATGACCTATGAAGAAGCATTTGAAAAAATGTACGAGCGCAATTATTTCGGCATGATGCTGGTTGAAACAGGCGAAGCAGATGCGCTGATAACAGGCGTTTATACCAAATATGCCGATTCAGTTCAGGCAGCAATCGATGTTATCGGCATCCGGAAAAACACCAGATATATGGCAGCCATGCACATCATGATTACCAAAAAAGGCACTTTCTTCCTGGCCGATACCCTGTTCAACAGGCACCCCAACACAGAAGCATTGGTCGACATTGCCCGGTTAACACACGACACAGTACGATTTTTTGCCCATGAACCTGTGATGGCCATGCTTTCCTACTCCAATTTCGGCTCCGACAGAAGTGGTAGTCCGGCCAGTGTACATCAGGTGGTGGATATCCTGCACAAACAACATCCCGAAATGATGGTTGACGGTGAAATGCAGGTTACCTTCGCCATGAATAAAGCCCTGCGCGACAAGAAATTCCCATTCTCAAAAATTGCAGGGAAAGATGTGAACACCCTGATATTCCCCAACCTCAGTTCTGCCAACACTGCTTATAAAATGCTGATAGAAATGGGATTAGCTGAAACAATTGGTCCGATACAAATGGGACTTAACAAACCGGTACATATTCTTGATGTAGAAAGTTCTGTGCGCGATATTGTGAACATGACGGCCGTGGCTGTACTGGATGCGATTGTGCTGGAGCGGGTGAATGCGTACAAGGCGAAGAGTTAAAATTTCAGATTTCTATCTCCCCCAGCGCCTCTTCAATCTTTTTCCGGTGTTCCTCATCAAATTTATTGAAAGGTGCTGCCAGGAAATCGTTGCAGATGCCCAGAATATTGAGCGCACATTTTACGCCTTTCAGGTAGCTTGAACCGTAATTACCTACCGTGTAGATGGTTGCGCTTATCTGCATCACTTTGGCATGCAAGGCTCTGACTTTGACCAGATCGCCTGCAAAAGCTGCATTGTATAGTTCAACATACAGTTTCGGGAACATGTTCGCTCCACCGTTCACACCTCCGTGGGCTCCCATCAGCACCGATTCGGCCATCATTTCTTCGGGTCCCACAAACAGTGAGAATTCGGGTCGGTCGCGAAAAGCATGCATCACCGACTGAAAATAGGCGCCACTCGCCGAACTATCCTTGAAGCCAATTACCTTCGGATTTTCGGCAATCCTGCGAATGGTTTGCGGCGCAAAAGATACCTTCGTATGGGTGGGCATGTTGTAAAGAAAAACAGGTAGCGACAACTGCGGAATGAGGTGCTCGTAAAACTCAGCAAGTTCGGGTTGTCCGGTGGCAAAATAATACGGTGGTGCTGAAACAACCGCATCTGCACCCTGATCTTTGGCTAAACCGGCCAAAGCCACGCTGTCAACCAAAGATGTATCAGAAATACCCACCAATAGCGGCAATCTGTTTTTCAGCAACTTAGCCGTCTGTTTTATCATCTCGTAACGCAACTCAAAACTCAGACTCTGCGCTTCTCCGGTTGTGCCCAGGATGAAAATTCCGTGCACACCACCGGCAATCACATGTTCAATCAATCGCTCCAAACCTGCAATATCCAGCGAATTATTGTCGTTGAGCGGCGTAACCAATGGAGGCACTATCCCCCTTAAAACTTTTTCCATTTTAATATAATTTTAATTTTAACCACATAAGACACATAAGTCACATAAGTTTTGAACTTAAACCCTTTGAAACTATTTTAACAAAATTAAATTTCACTTCGACATTATTTATATCACTAAACCTGAAAACTAATCACATTTTATACTTACCGTACAAAAAACTTATGTGACTTATGTGTCTTATGTGGTTCAATATTTATTACATTTTCCTCAGCCGCAGATGCAATTCCTTCACCCCCGGCATAATCGTATATTTCTTCAAAACACCCGGTCCGCAACTGCTGTTTCCCAGTCCCATCACGGCAGCATCAATATTCAGGATTACTTCCGGACGGGCCACTAATTCGTCATGATGGGTAGCCCTATACAAATCCTGCGTGGTAAAATGCATGGCAGAAGCAGAGAACGGTTTACTTAATGATTCAATCTGAACACCTTTCCCCTTTGCGTTTGTCAGCCTGATGATCTGCACATTTTCCCTGTTGCCGGTATCCTGTGGACGCGGATAAGGCACAGTTTGCTCACTTACGGTCGAATTCCACCAACCTGTATAAGCAGATTGTATCCGGTCGGGATAATTCTCATGCGGACCAGCTCCGTAATAGCTGAAATTACTAAAATCGCTATTGAATGCCATTGAAACACCCATCCGGGGTAAATCAGGCAATTTTCCTTCCGGCAAGAAAGAAATTTTCACATCCATCACTCCGGATGAAAAAACACAATATTCCAGGGATGTTAGGATGCTTCCGTTTAGAAAACGACTCGTTTTACTTGTTTTCAAAATCAATGCCCCATCACTTCTGAAATGATATTGAAGTGGTTCGGCAACAATATTGATGGTATCAAGCAGGTTCGATTTCCAGTCTTTCGCCAGCCAGTTACCAAATCCCTTATCGTTGTCGGTTGGCGCCCTGAAAAATTGTGGAAGCGGACAAACACCTGCTGTTGCG
>JBILFS010000310.1:0-3400 GCA_044351455.1 Paludibacter sp.
TCCTGCCCGGATTTTTATTTTTCCCCCTCAGTTGCTTGTTTGTATACTATATAACAGGGATATACATCCGGCCGGAGAAACAATCAGGCACTTCAGCGCTTTTTTCAACTTTCATTTCCACAGTCATTATTTCCTTTGTTATTTTCTTTGTGTTGTTGATTGACGACCTTGTTGTAACTTACAAATATTATTATAATTCTTTATTGGTGCTTTTTGCATTGCTTTTTTTTACAACATTCATATTCAGATATATCATCATTAAAGGCATCAAAAGAGCAATCAGGAAAGGAGAAATTTTCGTCAACACCTTAATCGTAGGCAATGGCAGGAATGCCCTTTTAATGTCGAATGAAATAGAGAAAAATGCCCATGAATACAGGCTAAAAGGATTTGTTTCTATTGAAAATAATACTGTTGAAGTTCCGAAAGATAGAATTATTGGTTATTTCAACAGCATAGGAGATATCATTCAAAAACATAATATCAAAGACGTAATTATATCTCTCGACAATCCGGATGAGTTTCAATTGTTTAAAATCATCAATCAACTATATAAATTTGATGTTGAAATCAGGTTTACACCACGACTTTACGAAATATTAACCGGAGGCTCCAGGATAAAAATGGTGGGTGTAAGTCCACTGGTCAATATTACAACTTTAAACATGCCCGATTGGCAGTTCAGTATAAAGCGATTGATAGATATTATTGTGTCAGTAATTGCCTTGTTGATTTTAAGTCCTTTGCTGATTTATTTCATGATTAAGGTAAAGACTGATTCTAAAGGTCCGGTTTTTTACCGACAGGAAAGAGTTGGTTATCAGGGAAAACCATTTAAAATTATCAAATTCAGAACCATGAAAATCAATTCTGAAAATGGCACACCACAACTAAGCAGTGCTTTTGATCCCCGGATAACACCTGTAGGCAGAATACTCCGGAAATACAGAATTGATGAATTGCCCCAGTTTGTCAATATTCTGTTGGGCGACATGAGTTTGGTTGGTCCCCGACCTGAAAGAAGTTATTACATCAAACAAATCATTGAAATAGCACCTTATTATTGTTTGTTATACAAAATCCGACCGGGTCTTACATCCTGGGGTCCCATCAAAATCGGGTATTCTGATACAATAGAAAAGATGATTGAAAGATTAAACTATGACATCATTTATCTGGATAATATGTCGCTCATTAATGACTTTAAGATATTGTTTCAGACCATTGAAATCATCTTCAAAGGCAAGGGAATGTAAGAATGGAAAAGAAAGACTGGTATTTAAATATTATCAACTGGCGGGAAACCCACATTTCCCAGAATAATTTCATCCTTTTGTTAAGCTTTGTAGTAGGCATTTTTGCTTCCTTAACAGCTAACTTATTGAAATATATTATCCATTGGATACAGCATTTTTTGAATGATAGTTTCAGTACACAGGAATTAAATTATTGGTATCTTGTTTTTCCGTTGGGTGGCATAACATTAACTTACATTTTTGTTAAACTCTTTGTTAAGGATGATATCAGTCATGGTGTTACCCGAATTCTTTACGCAATTTCTCAAAGAAAAAGTATTTTAAAACTGCACAATACCTGGTCGTCGCTGGTTGGCAGCTCGCTCACGATAGGTTTCGGTGGTTCTGTAGGGGCAGAAGCACCCATAGTGTTAACAGGTTCCGCAATAGGCTCTAATCTTGGTAAAATCTTCAAAATGGATCAAAAAACCATGATGTTGATGATCGGATGTGGCGCTGCAGGAGCTATCGGCGGTATTTTCAAGGCACCCATCGCAGGTTTGGTTTTTACGTTGGAAGTCCTGATGTTAGACATGACATTAGCATCGGTAGTCCCGATTATTATATCTTCGATAACAGCAACAACATTAACCTATATCCTAACCGGGAGCGCATTTATGTTTACGCTCGGAACATATCAGGCATTTTCAGTAGAATCAATTCCCGGCATGTTGATTTTAGGCATTGTATGCGGATTAGTATCCTTATATTTTACCAAAGGGATGAACCGGCTTGAGGGAATTTTCAGGAAGATAAAGAGTCCATGGGTAAAATTATTGACCGGAGGTTTAACACTAAGTGTACTTATATTTCTTTTTCCACCACTTTATGGGGAAGGTTATGAGACCATCGAATCCTTAATCAATGGGAATTCCGAAAGAACGCTCGAAAGAAGTCTTTTTTTACAGTGGGCAGATAATCCGTGGGTAATGATTTTGTATTTAACACTCATTGTGTTATTAAAAATTTTTGCAACAGCAGCTACAAACGGAGCAGGTGGAGTCGGCGGAATTTTTGCCCCATCATTATTTGTTGGCAGTCTGACAGGTTATGTCGTCGCAAGCATCATCATCATGTTGGGTTTTACAGCATCCCTGGGCAATTTTGCCCTTGCAGGAATGTCAGGAGTAATGTCAGGAGTAATGCATGCGCCACTTACAGGCATTTTTCTGATTGCTGAGCTCACGGGAAGTTATAATCTGTTTATGGCGCTCATGATTGTGTCAACAACCTCTTATCTGACGAATAAAATATTTCAAAAGCATAGTTTGTATGCCATGCGACTCGCTCAGAAAGGAGAACTCATCACCCACAATAAGGATAAGGCAGTTCTGACACTGATGAAAATGGAGAATGTCATTGAGACAGATCTGCAAATATTAAGGCCTGAGATGACATTGGGAGAACTTGTCAAAGTAATATCCCAATCTAAGCGAAATATATTTCCGGTTGTTCTGGAATCTACCGGCGTGTTAATGGGTGTTGTTTTGTTGGATGAAGTAAGAAATATCATGTTCCGACCCGAATTGTATAGCCGGTTTACCGTTAAGAAACTGATGATTTCACCTCCTGCAACCATTCCTGTTAGTCTGCCGATGGAAAAGGTAATGCAAATTTTTGAAGATACAGGAGCCTGGAATCTACCGGTAGTGGATCATCAGAAAAGATACCTCGGATATGTGTCAAAATCAAAGATATTCAGTTCGTACAGACATGTATTGGTTCATTTTTCTGATGAGTAGTATATGAAAAATTAAATAGTTATGGAGAATATTAGTTATACCAAAGCCATTGAAGAACTGGAAGGAATTCTTCGCAGTCTGGAAAATCAACAGGAAATTAACATGGATTTGATTGCAGAAAAAGTAAAAAGAGCTTCTGTATTAATCACCTATTGTAAAAAACAATTAACAGAACTGGACGGGGAACTTGAAAAATTGCTTCAGGAATTGGGGTGATACTGAAATGTCTGAAGAAAAACACCTTGTTTTTTAAAATATTATATTAATTGTTATTGCGCATAGTCCGAATATCCGGATTATGCGTTTTATTTAAATTTAAATGTAGAAAAGAAGTGAGTTGTTATTTTAATTATCAGATAATCA
>JBILFS010000023.1:0-11778 GCA_044351455.1 Paludibacter sp.
GGTTCATGATTAAATCGCCGGCTTTTGAAAGTCCGCCGAAGATTGCAATTGCTTCAGGAGCACTGAAAGCAACGAAATCGGCCAGGCTCTGACCTAAAATTTTGCCGGTAAAATTAAATATTTCCAGAGCCACTTCATCACCTTCCATTGCAGCGTCAAACACATCTTTGGAAGTAATGCTGTCAACCGGGATATTACGCAATAAACTGTCTTTGGTAGTTGAACCCAAAATTTCACGGGCAGTACGTGCAACACCTGTTGCAGAACAATATGTTTCCAGACAACCCGATTTACCGCAGCCGCAAAGTCTTCCGTTTTCTCTGATAGCTGTGGTGTGTCCAAGTTCACCTGCAAAACCATCATGACCATAAACTACTTTGCCATCAATGATAATACCACTTCCCACGCCGGTACCTAATGTTATCATGATGAAGTTTTTCATTCCACGGGCACCACCATAGGTCATTTCGCCAACAGCTGCAGCATTGGCATCATTGGTAAGCGCAGTAGTAATTCCGAATTTTTCGGTCATCAGTTTTGCAAAAGGCACAACACCCTTCCAGGGAAGGTTTGGAGCGAATTCAATGTTTCCGGTATAAAAATTGCCGTTTGGAGCACCAACACCAATGCCTTTAAACTTTTCAGGACCACCTGCATCATGGATGAGTTTAATCATCTCATCATACAAATCCTGAATATAAAGGTTAACATCGGTGTGCGTACCTGTTTTGATGGCACTTTTTGAGATTACATTACCGCGGGTATCCACAACACCGAAAACAGTGTTGGTACCACCCATATCCATCCCTATTACATAAGGTTTATCCATAGATTGAATTTATTAATTTGTTAATTTGAGAATTTGAAAAAGGATTCAGTATTATTCTACAGGGATGTCTTTATTAACATTTTTGCTACCCACTAAACCATAGTATAATAAATAACCTAAACATGCAATAATCAACCAATAGCTTGCAATATAACCAACTGAGTCAGAAATAAATTGTTGGAGTAAAGGTAATACGCCACCACCTACTACCATCATCATAAAGATACCTGATGCAAGTGCAGTGTATTTGCCCAAACCTTCAACAGCGAGATTAAAAATACCTCCCCACATTACTGATGTGCATAAACCACACAGAACTAAGAACAGAGCACTAAGAGGAACCTGATATATATTTAGGCCATCTGCTATACTGTAACCTGGCATAGAAACCGTGAGAGTTTTTGGGGTAAATATTGCAATTAAGATGAAAAGAATTGCAGCTGAAGAAACAACAATAAGTTGAGTTCGGCTTGATACTTTTCCGCTGATTGCACTGCTAATCATACGTCCAACCAACATAAGCAGCCAATAAATCATTGTTATCGCACCACCAATAGCAGCACCATTGGTTAAAAGTCCTGCACCTTTTTCACTGGAATCGGAAAGATAAAAATTCAGGGTTCCGGGAATACCAATTTCGACACCTACATAAATAAAAATAGCAATTACTCCTAATGAAGTATGACGAAAGCTCCATGGACTGTGAGCAAATTTTTCTTTTGTGATACCGCCTTTTTGTAAATGAGGTTCAGGTATTGCAAAGAAAGAAATAATTATAAAAGCTGATGCAAAAACTCCCATAGCAATAAATAACAGCGGTGTAACGTCAGTCATTGTAGTTTGAGAAGTAACGGTACCAATTAGAGCACCCACAAAAAATGGAGTTAATGTACCTGATAATGAATTAAGTGAACCACCTGTTTGGATAAGTTGATTTCCTTTATTTCCACCACCACCTAATATGTTAAGCATTGGATTAACCACAGTATTTAACATACATACGCAGAAACCGCAAATAAATGCACCAAGTAAGTAAATGATAAAGTTTAATTTGATTGTATAATCACCAAATGCAAAAACGTCAACTTCTGCACCAACTTTGCTTGATAAAAATTGGGTGAATAAACCAATTACGCCTATTGCCATGGCAATAAGAGCTGTTTTTTTATAACCCACTTTAACGAGCATTTTTCCAGCAGGGATACCCATGAAGAAGTATGCAAGGAAGTTCATCATATTTCCCATCATACCTAAAACATTTGACCCAGCGTACTCATTGCGCCAAATAACGCCAAAAGGAGCTGCAAGGTTAGTTACAAATGAAATCATCGCAAATAATGCAAACATTATTGCAATTGGCAAAGCATAGTTCTTTTTTTCTGTACTCATAATTGTTTGTTTTTAATAGTTTGTAAAAAAAATTATGCAAAAATAAACTTTTTGAAGTTAAGAAACGTCTAAAATTCCAACAATATTATATGTTATACAACATAAAGATATAAAAAATTCTATTCCTTAACCCATATTTTCCGGCCGGATAGAAAAACTTAAAATATTTTTTATGCTACCACTTGTCAGATAAAATAATTTTAGTAATTTTGCAACCCGTTTTGGCTAAATACCAAAAGGATTATAAATAAAGTAGTTAAAGTTTAAAACAAATTTAAAATGCCTACAATTCAACAATTAGTTAGAAAAGGAAGAGCAGAATTGATCGACAAGAGCAAATCACCGGCACTGGATTCATGTCCACAACGTCGTGGTGTTTGCGTACGTGTGTACACAACTACTCCGAAGAAACCAAACTCAGCGATGCGTAAAGTAGCCCGTGTTCGTTTGACAAATCAGAAGGAAGTGAATGCGTACATTCCGGGAGAAGGTCACAACCTGCAGGAACACTCCATTGTGATGGTTCGTGGCGGTCGTGTAAAAGACCTTCCGGGAGTTCGTTATCACGTAGTACGTGGTACATTGGATACAGCCGGAGTAAACGGTCGTACCCAACGTCGTTCAAAATATGGCGCAAAACGTCCAAAACCAGGACAGCCAGCAGCTAAGGGAGCACCGGTAAAAGGGGGTAAAAAGAAATAATTCCTGACCGACTCAATTACCTTTTCAAAAAATTAACAAACTCAAGTATTTAACTTGTTTGAGTTTAAGGTAGCAGATGAAGGTTGAGTAAATGATTCAGAGGAATCGTTGAAGCAAAACTAAAGCAACCAAAAACAAAAACGAAATTTTTTTAAAAATGAGAAAATCGAAACCAAAAAAACGGATTATCCTTCCGGATCCCGTTTTCAATGAGTCGATGGTTACAAAATTTGTAAACCACTTAATGTATGATGGCAAGAAATCTACTGCCTTCGATATTTTCTATTCTTCACTGGATGTTGTGAAAAACAAACTTCCTAACGAAGAAAAAGCCCCACTCGATGTGTTCAAAAAGGCACTCGAAAACATCACCCCACTTGTTGAGGTTAAATCACGCCGTGTTGGTGGTGCTACTTTCCAGGTTCCTACGGAAATCCGTCCCGACAGAAAGGAATCAATTTCAATGAAAAATCTTATATTATATGCCCGCAAACGCGGAGGTCGTTCGATGGCTGATAAACTGGCTGCCGAAATTGTTGATGCATTCAACAATCAGGGTGGTGCCTTCAAGAGAAAAGAAGACATGCACCGTATGGCTGAAGCGAACCGCGCATTTGCTCACTTTAGATTTTAATTGAATTTAACAGTTATAAAAAAGAAAAAAGTTAACAAATGGCTAAAGGAGACTTAAGTTACAACAGAAATATCGGTATCATGGCTCACATTGATGCCGGCAAGACCACGACTTCAGAACGTATTTTGTTCTATACCGGATTAACTCACAAAATTGGTGAGGTTCATGATGGCGCAGCTACCATGGACTGGATGGAACAGGAACAGGAGCGTGGAATTACCATTACTTCTGCTGCTACAACAACTTCATGGAATTATCTGGGTGATAAATTCAAAATTAATTTGATTGATACTCCGGGACACGTTGACTTCACTGTTGAAGTTGAACGTTCTTTGCGTATTCTCGATGGAGCTGTGGCTACTTTTTGCGCTGTAGGTGGCGTGGAACCTCAGTCTGAAACCGTATGGCGTCAGGCAGATAAATATAATGTGCCTCGTATTGGTTTCGTTAATAAAATGGACCGTTCCGGAGCAGACTTCTATGAAGTTGTTCGTCAGATTAAAGATGTATTAGGTGCAAAACCTTGTCCGATTCAGATTCCAATTGGTGCTGAAGAGAAGTTCAAGGGTGTTATCGATTTAGTGATGATGAAAGCCATTCTCTGGCATGATGAAACAATGGGGGCAGAATATTCTGTTGAAGATATCCCTGCTGACCTGCTTGCTGAAGCTGAAGAATGGAGAGACAAAATGCTCGAAGTTGTTGCTGAATATGATGATGTACTGATGGAGAAATATTTTGATGATCCTTCAACAATAACTGTTGATGAAATTAAAGTAGCTATCCGTAAAGCAACATTATCGATGGAAATCAATCCGATTATCTGTGGTTCTGCGTTCAAAAACAAAGGGGTTCAAACCATGCTTGATGCAGTTTGTGCTTATTTGCCAAGTCCGCTCGACACTCCTGAAACAGTCGGACACGACCCACGCGATCCTGAAAAGGAAGTGGTACGCCATCCTGATGCGAATGAACCATTATGTGCCCTTGCATTTAAGATTGCAACTGACCCTTATGTAGGTCGTCTTTGTTTCTTCAGAGTATATTCAGGTAAATTACCTGCAGGTTCTTACGTTTATAATACACGTTCTGAAAAGAAAGAGCGTATTTCACGTATTTTCCAGATGCACTCCAATAAACAAAATCCTGTTGAGTTAATTTCAGCAGGTGATATTGGTGCTGGTGTTGGTTTCAAAGATATCCGTACCGGTGATACACTGTGTGACGAAGCGCATCCGATTACCCTGGAATCCATGGATTTCCCCGCACCGGTTATTGGTATTTCTGTAGAACCAAAAACTCAGAAGGATCTTGACAAACTGGGTATGGGACTTTCTAAACTTGCTGAAGAAGATCCAACATTTACTGTATATACTCAGGAACAAACAGGTCAGACTATCATTTCAGGAATGGGTGAACTTCACCTTGAAATCATTATCGACCGTTTGAGACGTGAGTTTAAAGTAGAATGTAATCAGGGTCGTCCACAGGTTACTTACAAAGAGGCTATTTCACAGGCTGTTGAAATCCGTGAAGTTTACAAAAAACAATCGGGTGGTCGTGGTAAATTTGCTGACATTATTGTTAAAGTTGGTCCTGCAGATGAAGATTTTGATGGTGCATTACAATTTGTTGATGTGGTAAAAGGTGGTAATATCCCTAAAGAATTTATCCCTTCGATTGAAAAAGGTTTCAAAGCAGCTATGAAAAATGGTGTGCTTGCCGGTTTCCCGCTTGATAAATTGAAAGTGACTGTTATTGATGGTTCATACCACGCGGTTGACTCTGATCAGTTATCTTTCGAAATTTGTGCGCAGTTAGCATTTAAAACTGCTTGTGCCAAAGCCCGTCCGATTCTGTTAGAGCCTATCATGAAAATGGAGGTTGTAACTCCTGAAGAAAACATGGGTGATGTTATCGGTGACCTTAACAAGCGTCGTGGTCAGGTTGAAGGAATGGAATCGAGCCGTACAGGTGCACGTATTGTGAAAGCAAAAGTGCCTTTGGCAGAAACCTTCGGATATGTAACTGCATTGCGTACAATCAGTTCAGGACGTGCAACATCTTCTATGGAGTTCTCACATTTCGCTGAAGTATCTAACTCACTTGCAAAAGTAGTTGTTGCAGAAGCGAAAGGTAAAGTAGAATTATTGTAAAAAAATATACATCCGGTTAGCGAATGACTCTTAACCGGATGTTAACATGTAAATAATATAAGTATAAATTAAAACAAAGACAATGAGTCAAAAAATCAGAATTAAATTAAAATCTTACGATCACAGTTTGGTTGACAAATCAGCTGAGAAGATTGTAAAAACAGTGAAAGCTACTGGTGCACATGTAAGTGGTCCTATTCCATTGCCAACGCACAAAAGAATTTTTACAGTGAACCGTGCTACTTTCGTTAACAAGAAATCACGTGAACAGTTTGAACTTTGTTCATTCAAAAGGTTGATCGATATTCACAATACATCAGCAAAAACTGTAGATGCATTGATGAAACTTGAATTGCCAAGTGGTGTGGAAGTAGAAATCAAAGTTTGATAAATTAGAATTATCACATCATTTACAACTTAAAATTGTAAATGGTACATAAGTAAATAGTAAATAAATTAATTGAAATGCCAGGATTATTAGGAAAAAAAATCGGAATGACATCCGTTTTCAGTGCCGACGGTAAAAATGTACCGTGCACTGTTATCGAAGCTGGTCCTTGTGTTGTTACTCAGATTAAAACTGTAGAAAATGACGGTTATGAAGCTGTTCAGGTGGGTTTCCAGGTTAAAAAGGATAAACACACCAACAAAGCTGAAGCAGGTCATTTTAAAGCAGCAGGAGTAGCACCTCAGAGACACTTGGTTGAGTTCAAAGGATTCGAACAGGAATTTAAGCAGGGTGATGCGATCACCGTTGAAATGTTTGAAGCTGACACATTTGTTGATGTAGTTGGTACTTCAAAAGGTAAAGGACATCAGGGCGTTGTTAAACGTCATGGTTTTGGTGGGGTAGGACAGGCTACACACGGGCAGCACAACCGTTTACGTGCACCGGGTTCGTTGGGAGCATCTTCATATCCATCAAGAGTATTTAAAGGTATGCGAATGGGAGGCCGTACAGGTGGCGATCAGATAACTGTTCAAAATCTTCAGATATTAAAGGTAATTCCGGAACATAATCTGATCTTAATCAAAGGTTCAGTTCCAGGAGCAAAAGGTTCAATTGTAATCATCAATAAGTAATCATGGAATTAAACATAGTAAATATTAAAGGAGAAGACACCGGAAGAAAAGTATCATTAAATGATGCTGTTTTCGGAATTGAGCCAAATGACCATGCTATTTATTTAGATGTTAAACAATATTTGGCAAATCAGCGTCAGGGAACGCACAAGGCAAAAGGAAGAAGCGAACTTGCAGGTTCAACCCGCAAACTTGGTCGTCAAAAAGGAGGAGGCGGTGCCCGTCCCGGTGATATCAAGTCAGGTGTACGTGTAGGTGGAGGTCGTATGTTTGGTCCGGTTCCTCGCGATTACAGTTTCAAACTGAATAAGAAAGTAAAACAATTAGCACGTAAATCAGCATTGAGCTACAAAGCAAAAGAAAACCTGATTACAGTAGTTGACCAGATTAACTTTGAAGTTCCAAAAACCAGGGAAATGATCAATTTAACTGTAAATCTGAAGGTTGCTGATAAAAAACCGCTAATTATTTTAGCAAATGGAAATAATAACGTATATTTGTCGGCTCGTAATTTGCCAAAGGTAAATGTTGTAACTGTCTCAGAATTAAACACTTACATAGTGCTTAATGCTAAGACTCTTGTTATTACAGAAGAAGCGGTTGCGGCGGTAGAACAAATTTTTAAAGCTTAGGAGGTAAAAAGATGGCAATTATCATTAAACCAATCGTTACAGAGAAAATGACTCAGTTGGGCGAAAAGTTCAACCGCTATGGCTTTAAAGTTCAAAAAGATGCCAACAAGATCGAGATCAAACAGGCAGTAGAAGCGCTTTATAATGTAACAGTTACTGAAGTAAATACTTTGATTGTAGCTCCGAAAAAGAAAAACCGTTTTACAAAAAGCGGTGTTATCAACGGACAAACATCAGCGTATAAAAAAGCAATTGTAACATTGAAAGAAGGAGAACAAATTGATTTTTATAGTAACATCTAACAATAATATACGATTTATCAATTTACGCTTTACAATTCTTGTATAACCCGTAAATTTTAAATAGTAAATTGTAAATAGAATAATAGTAAATAAAATAAATGGCTGTACGTAAATTAAAGCCCACAACACCGGGGCAAAGACACAAGATTATTGGTACGTTCGACACAATTACTTCGGATGCACCAGAAAAATCTCTTGTTATGGGTGGTACAAAATCGGGAGGACGAAATCATTCCGGTAAAATGACCATGCGCTACATTGGTGGCGGACACAAGAGAAAATACAGAGTAATTGACTTTAAACGCAACAAAGATGGTGTTCCTGCTACAGTTAAAGCGATTGAATATGATCCGAATCGTTCGGCTCGTATTGCCTTGCTTTATTATGCTGACGGGGAAAAGAGTTATATTCTTGCTCCAAACGGTTTGCAGGTAGGTCAAACAGTAATTTCAGGGGAGAATGCTGCTCCTGAGGTAGGTAATGCAATTCCATTGCAAAATATTCCGCTCGGTACCATCATTCATAATATTGAATTGAGACCGGGACAGGGTGCCGCGATGGTACGTTCTGCAGGAACTTTTGCTCAATTGAATTCACGCGAAGAGAAGTATGCAATCATCAAACTTCCTTCAGGTGAATTACGTAAGGTACTGGCTTCATGTAAAGCTACAATTGGTACAGTTGGTAATTCTGACCATGCACTTGAGATTTCAGGTAAGGCAGGACGCTCCCGCTGGCTTGGACGTCGTCCGCGTGTTCGTGGGGTTGTGATGAACCCGGTAGATCACCCGATGGGTGGTGGAGAAGGACGTGCATCAGGAGGACATCCTCGTTCACGCAAAGGCTTGTTGGCTAAAGGATACAAAACACGTCGTCCTAAGAAACAATCGAGCCAGTATATTATTGAAAGAAGAAAAAAATAATCAGAAAAACTAAGTAAATAATATGAGTCGTTCACTAAAAAAAGGACCTTATATCAATCTGAAGCTCGAAAGTAAAGTGCTTGCGATGAATGAGAACAACAAAAAAACTGTTGTAAAAACATGGTCAAGAGCAACAATGATTTCACCTGATTTTGTAGGTCATACGATTGCAGTACACAATGGCAATAAATTCATACCGGTATATGTAACCGAAAACATGGTAGGTCACAAACTTGGAGAGTTCTCTCCAACACGTAACTTCCGCGGTCATGGTGGTAAGAAAAAATAATCCATTGAAATATAAAGTAAAAGTAAAAAATTGAAACAATGGGTGCAAGAAAAAAAATATCAGCCGAAGAAAGAAAGGAAGCTAATAAATCGCTTTACTTCGCTAAACTCAACGATGTTCCAACTTCTCCACGCAAAATGCGTCTCATGGCGGATTTGATCCGGGGTATGGAAGTTAATAAAGCTCTGAGTGTACTGAAGTTCTCGTCAAAAGAAGCTTCCGGGAGATTAGAGAAATTGCTGAAGTCGGCAATCGCTAACTGGGAGAATAAAACAGAACAGAAAGCCGACAGTGCAAATTTATATATCAGTAATATTTATGTGGATTCAGCTACTCAGTTGAAACGCTTACGTACCGCTCCGCAGGGTCGTGGTTATCGTATCCGTAAACGTTCAAACCACGTAACTATTTTTGTAGACAGTAAAAATACTAACGAAAACGAAAATTAATACTCGATGGGACAAAAAACAAATCCGATAAGTAACCGCCTGGGTATCATCCGTGGATGGGATTCAAACTGGTATGGTGGAGACAACTATGGCGACACCATTTTGGAAGACAGCAATATCAGAAAATATCTGAATGCACGTTTAGCCAAAGCCAGTGTGTCGCGTATCGTTATTGAACGTACGTTGAAGTTAGTGACTATTACTGTATGTACTGCCCGCCCGGGTATCATCATTGGTAAGGGTGGTCAGGAAGTTGACAAACTGAAGGAAGAACTGAAAAAGATTACAGATAAAGAGGTTCAGATTAATATTTTTGAAATTAAACGTCCGGAATTGGATGCTGTTATTGTGGCTAATAATGTTGCACGTCAGATTGAAGGTAAAATTGCTTACCGTCGTGCTGTTAAAACTGCAATCGCTTCTACCATGAGAATTGGTGCTGAAGGTATCAAAATCATGTGTTCAGGTCGTTTAAATGGTGCTGAAATGGCACGTTCAGAAATGTATAAAGAAGGAAGAACCCCTCTGCATACCTTCAGAGCGGACATTGATTATGCACATGCTGAGGCATTGACCAAAGTAGGTATCATCGGTGTTAAGGTTTGGATTTGTCGTGGAGAAATCTATGGCAAGAAAGACCTGGCTCCATCCTTTAGCGCTGCGAAAGATAACAACCGTGGAGGTGGCGATCGTTTTAATAACGAACGCAATGATCGTGGTGGCAAAGGATTCAGAAAGAGAAAAAAATAACTGTTATTAATGAAATTTGACTAAAGGAAATTATGTTACAACCTAAAAAAACAAAATTCAGGAGACAGCAAAAGGGGCGCATGAAAGGTAATGCGCAGAGAGGTAATCAGTTGGCTTTCGGTTCTTTTGGAATCAAATCTCTTCAGTCGAAATGGCTGACAGGCCGTCAGATTGAAGCTGCCCGTATCGCTGTTACTCGTTATATGCAACGTCAGGGTCAGATTTGGATCCGGATTTTCCCTGACAAACCGATTACAAAAAAACCTGCAGAGGTTCGTATGGGTAAAGGTAAAGGTGCTCCGGAGGGATTTGTGGCTCCTGTTACACCTGGAAGAATGATCATCGAGGTAGAAGGTGTTCCATTTGATATTGCTAAAGAGGCACTTCGCCTGGCAGCTCAGAAATTACCTGTTACTACCAGATTTGTGGTAAGACGTGATTATGATACAACTCAAAACGCCTAATGAAATGAAAACAAAAGAAATCAGAGAGTTAAACAACCAGGAGATCAAGGAACGTATGGATGCCGAGAAGGACAATCTCGTACGCCTTAAATTAAATCACGCCATTTCTCCGCTTGATAATCCTTTGCAAATCAAGACTGTACGTCGTACACTTGCAAGATTTGCAACTGAATTACGTAAGCGTGAAATTAATAAATAAATATCGGCACTGATGGAAAGAAATTTAAGAAAAGAAAGAACAGGTTTGGTTTACAGTAATAAAATGGATAAAACCATTACTATTACTGTTAAGTGGAAAGAAAAACACCCTATTTACGGAAAGTTCGTAAATAAAACCAAAAAATATCATGCTCATGACGAAAAAAATGAATGCAGTATCGGTGATAGAGTTCGCATTATGGAAACACGTCCGCTGAGTAAATTGAAAAGATGGAGATTAATTGAAATTATCGAAAGAGTTAAGTAATTATGATACAACAAGAATCAAGACTCATAGTAGCGGATAATTCTGGTGCAAAAACAGCGCTTTGTATCCGCGTATTAGGAGGAACAGGAAAACGTTATGCCTCTTTGGGTGATATCATTGTAGTGTCTGTGAAAAGCGTTGTGCCTTCAGCAGATATTAAAAAAGGTATCGTTTCAAAAGCAGTTATTGTTCGTACTAAGAAAGAAGTTCGTCGCCCGGATGGTACTTATATCCGTTTCGACGACAATGCATGTGTTCTGCTGAATAATGCAGGTGAAATTCGTGGAAGCCGTATTTTTGGTCCGGTTGCCCGTGAATTGCGTAACACAAATATGAAAATTATATCACTTGCGCCTGAGGTGCTTTAATCTGATAAAAAATTATAGTGATGAGTAAATTACATATCAAAAAAGGCGACAACGTTTACATTAACGCGGGAGAAGACAAAGGCAAGACCGGTAGAGTACTGGAAGTGCTTATTGAAAAGAAACGCGCTATTGTGGAAGGTATTAATATGGTGTCCAAGCATACCAAGCCTAATGCAAAAAGTCCTCAGGGTGGTATTGTTAAACAGGAAGCATCTGTACATATCTCTAATCTGAATCCAATGGTGGGTGGTAAACCTGTACGTGTTGGAAGAAAACTTAAATCAGATGGTAAACTGGTGCGTGTAGCGAAAAAAACAGGAGAGGAAATTTAAAAAATGAGTA
>JBILFS010000311.1:0-3353 GCA_044351455.1 Paludibacter sp.
ATCCCATTCTGAAGGATAATATCGAGCCAGTTGGTATAATCTCCTGCGTTATAAACATCCATTTCATTAAAATCTGCACCTACAGGAGTTCCGGTGAGCACTTGCTCAATAGTTGTCGCTGCTGTACCCCAGTTTTTCGAAACGGCATCGAGTTGATAATTCTTTTTATCAATCAGGAACTGAACTTCTTTCATACCATACATTACCTGTGGTATATTGGTTGGCATGTTTGAAGAAACATAGGAATTGAAATTAACTACTGATTTACCTGATTTACCTCTTTTTGTAGTGATGATAATTACACCATTGGCACCTTTTGTACCATAAATAGCTGTTGAGGCAGCATCTTTGAGGATTTCCATGGATTCAATGTCCGAATTATTGATATCGATGGTTGAACCATATTCAACACCATCCACAAGAATAAGCGGACTGTTTGATGCTGAAATTGAACGGTTACCACGTAAAACAATCGACAATCCAGATCCGGACTGTCCATCATTCTGACGGATATCCAGTCCGGGAACCCTTGCCTGCATGGTTTGCATCGCATTGCTGGTTGTGTTTTTCATGATGTCGGCTGTCTTAACAGAAGCAACAGAACCTGTTAAATCGCGTTTCTTAATGGTTCCGTAACCAATTACAACAAGTTCTTCCAAATCTTTGGATTCATCCTGCAGGGTAACATTGAGAATTGCTCCATCAATAGCAATAATCTGTTTTTGCATACCAACATAAGAAAATTCGAGATTTTTTGCGGAAGGACTAACATTGATAACATACTTTCCGCTCAGGTCGGTCACTGTTCCGGTGCTTGTTCCCGACACAACCACAGAAGCACCAATAATTGGTTCACCTGCTGCATCCCTGACTACACCACTAACTGTTTTCGTTTGAGCCCACGACATTCCGAAGAAAGCCAGTGATACAAACAAAAACAGCATTCTTCTAAAAATAGAATTCTGCTTGTTCATTACTTGAATTAAATTTAAGGGTTTTTTACTAATTTTAAAAAAAACAACATGCAAATTTAGTCCGAAGTAATGCTTACAGATGTGGTCAATTTGTCATATTTAGTGTATAAATTGACGTTTTTATTTTTATTTCGTCACATCAGTTATTAAAAACAAGAATAATAGCATTTATCACTTTGAAAGCTCCAATGCCAATAGTATGAAGGGCCCTACTACTTTAGGATCATCATTGCGTACAGGTTCAGAAATATAATATTCATACGTTCCATCCCGATAAGGAGTTCCTCCCAAACCAGCTACAGAACAAGCTCTGGTTATCGAATATGTACCATCTTCATTTAGTAATGTGCTGTATTTAAGCATCCCTTTAAAAACTTTTTCAGCAACCTTATTGTATTTTTTTGGCAAATAACCCCGATTGGCACCTTTTGCCATGGCATAAGCATACATGGCAGTACACGACGATTCAAGATAATTTCCTTCCCTTTCCGGATAATTCGTTATCTGATACCACATTTTAGTTTTTTTATCCTGATATTTCATCAGAGAAGCAGACAGGCGATTCAGAATTTTCAATAAAGCAGGACGGTCGCGATGATTCTCCGGCAAATATTCGAGCACATCAACCAAAGCCATCATGTACCAACCCATACTTCTTCCCCAAAAATGCGGAGATTGTCCGGTTTGAGGATTTGCCCATTTTTGCTCCTTCTTTTCATCCCAGGCGTGATAATTTAAACCGGTTCCCGGATCGAGTGTATACTTGTCACAAACGATAAACTGATTGGTTACATCATTGAACAAATCAGATTTTCCGGTAATTTTCGCATACCTCGCATAGAATGGCGATGCCATGTAAAGTCCATCGAGCCAAATCTGCCAGGGATAGATTTTTTTGTGCCAGAAAGCACCTTCAGTGACCCTGGGATGTGTCAGCAATTGACTCCTGAGCAATTCAATGGCTTTCCAGTATTTTTCAGTTTGCGTTAACTTATGTAAATCAAACAGAAAATTTCCTCCGTTTACCCTATCGATATTATAATCGGTTAATTTATACGTTTTAATATTTCCGTTATTATCCACAAAGAAATCGGCAAATGATTTTACATATTGATAATAAACCGAATCACCTGTAGTCAGATAAACCTGCGTGATCGCTTTGGCAATCAATCCCTGGGTATAATCCCATTTCGGTGTTTTCACAAAGTCAGCCATCCACAAATCAGGATTGTGTTTCATTTCCGAATCGGCAATCATTTTAGCCCATGATAAATAAAAATCTGCTTTACGTGATGCCAGGGATGTTTGAACCAATAAAAACACAAATAATAAGATAGAAAGAAATTTACTCATAAAACAAATTTTTAAAAAATATTCAGAAATAATAGTTTACCACATCAGTAACATATGAAACAGTGGTTCAATAATTACAAGTTACAAATATCCGCAAAATATAAATTTAAAATGTGGAATTTTTGATATTTTTGGTATAAAAAAAATCCCTGCGCTTAATTTTCAGCACAGGGATTCAATATTTACCTTTCGGTTATTGTCTTAAGACACTGATCAGAACAAACTAAATGCAACTGTTAATCCAGCCATAACAATTGAAACCATGCTCATCAGTTTGATCAGGATATTCAATGAAGGACCTGAAGTATCTTTGAATGGATCACCAACGGTATCACCAACAACTGTAGCTTTATGATTATCAGAACCTTTTCCACCAAGATGTCCTTCTTCAATGTATTTTTTAGCATTATCCCAGGCACCACCTGCATTTGCCATAAACACAGCTAGTACAAAACCTGTACTCAAACCACCAATCAATAATCCAAGCACACCACCAACGCCGAGTAATACACCAACTGCTACAGGAACGATAATGGCCAGCAATGATGGAAATAACATCTCACGTTGAGCACCTTTGGTAGAAATTTCAACACAACGTGCATAATCAGGTTCAGCTTTACCTTCCATGATACCAACAATTTCGCGGAACTGACGACGAACCTCTTCAACCATACTCTGAGCAGCACGTCCTACAGCATTCATAGTCAGACCACAGAACACAAAAGCCATCATGGAACCAATGAAGATACCTACCAAAACGATAGGATTCATCAATGTAACATCATAATATCCCATGAAGTCTTTGAAAGAAGAAACTTTTATTTGATCAATGGTAAGCATTTCAGTTCCAACTTTTGCCAAACCATCCAGAGAATTATGTGCAATTCTTTCCAGGGCAATTTTAATTTCTTCAATATAAGAAGCCAACAAAGCCAATGCAGTTAAAGCAGCTGAACCAATTGCAAATCCTTTACCTGTAGCAGCAGTAGTATTACCAAGCGCATCCAAAGCATCTGTACGCTGACG
>JBILFS010000229.1:0-4233 GCA_044351455.1 Paludibacter sp.
CACCCAACGGTCGCGTTTAATGCCATCTATGAAGAATTCCCGGGTAGTAAGATGCATGGTATATGCACCAACTTCCCATATCTTATTAATTTCCTGATCATTGCATTTAAAAGAACCACGATACTGAACCGGAAGATATTCGTACAGCATGTCGACATCTCCATAACCGGCCGTGTTATCAGTTCTGATAAAAACATACCTGTATGCTTTACTGTTTTGCAAAGTGTAAATTTGTTGTTTTTCAACTTTTGAGTTAAGTGCATTATCTGTAACAAAATTATTCGTGAGAGTAAGCACATCTAAGGTTTCACAAAATTGCTCATCCAGGGCTTCCTCCCTGCTTTCACCATAGAAGATACGGATATTTCCTTCACCTGATAACTGCTTAAACTGCAGATATCCAAATGTTTCCCTGCCAAAATCCAGCAATTCACCCCCGTTAATTTTTTCCTTCTTCACCGGATTAAGCAGCGTTGTAGCAAGTTTAAACTTCGAAGGGGGATTCAGGATGTCATTAAAATTTTCGCAGGCAGCCTGCATGTAAATGGTGGCTGAAGTATCGCTTGCTTTTCCACTTTCATCAATCCACTCTTTATCTTCAAATGTCACCTTCCAGCTTGCATCGGAATTTACTGTTTTACCTTTTACATACAACGCAGGAGGAGTTGCCTGATTAAAAATCTTAATATTCAGTTGATGTTTCCCGGCCGGCAAAACAAATTTCGAAGGCATCCCAAATTGCAGTTTACCATCTAATTTGATATTGAATTTCCCTTCCACAGCAATTTGAATCTCTTCAGCTTCCTTTAAATCAATGGATTTACTAAACTCTACAAGGTTATAATGACTATCCATTTTCCAGAAATGCGGAAAAAAGGCACCTCTTTCAGTACGGCGGTTGTTCATTTCATTACCCAGCCATATTTCAAAATCACCGGGATACCAAATCCAGGTTTGTGCATTGCTGATGAGGGTTATGGTAACAAAAGTAATCAGGAAGAGTAATCGTTTCATACAGTAAATATTTAATATTCAAAAGACGTAGTTTTCATCATCTTGTAACCGGATTTGCAAAAGGTAAAATATTTCAGAATTTTATTTTTTGCAATTGAAATAGATTTATATTTGCAACCAGAATTTAAACCAACTGAGAAATGAATACTGAGTTTATACAAAATCGAATTTTTGAAATCAGAGGACAAAAAGTTATACTGGATTTTGATTTGGCGACACTTTATGGCGTAGAGACTAAACGCCTAAAAGAGGCAGTCAGAAGAAATATTTCACGTTTCCCTCATGACTTTATGTTTGAACTTGAAGCAAAGGAATGGCAAAACTTGAGGACGCAATTTGCGACCTCAAGTTGGGGAGGATCACGATATTTACCTTTTGCGTTTACAGAGCAGGGTGTAGCCATGCTTGCCAGTGTTTTAAGTAGCGAAACAGCCATCCAGGTTAACAACGCAATTATCAGAGCCTTTGTATTCATTCGCCAGTCTCTTTCAGTTAAACCTGTTGATAAAATCACAGCACTTCAAACCGATTTAAAAGATCTGAAAGACTACCTCGAAGATGTTTTCGCCGACTATAATGACATCAACGAAGATACCCGGATGCAGATTGAACTTATCAATCAAACCCTGGCTGATCTGCAAACTGATAAAAGGCTGATAGACAAACCGCGGCGGAGAATTGGATTTAATATTAATGAATAAAAACTATGGAAATTAATCAAATTCAAGGACGCAATTTGCGACCATTAAAAATATTGTTTGTAAATTAAAAAAAAATATTATTGCCCCGCCTTTGCCGCAATGCTATCATTTACCTGCGGCCCATTATTCTCCCAAACATTTCCGGGTCCATTGGCATTTTGCAGAAACTTTTCGCTTTCTGTATAATTATTCACAACCCTGATATAAGATGACCCTTCGTCGGTATACAAATAAAACCAGTGATTCGGATCGTGTACATAAACAGGTCGGTAAATATCGTGAATATAATTTTCGGTGATGAGTGTACCGGGCTGAGCTCCTAAGGTGTAAATTCCCGCCACATCATACATGTGTTTGGCATAATGATGAATGTGATTGCTGCTTATTAAATTATTCTTCATGACATTCAAATCCCGGTTCCAGCCCCATCCGACACTGATTCCGGTATAGGAAACTTCACAAATTTCGTTGTGGGTGATTTTGAAATCCGACACATAACCTGCTGCTATTCCCACACATCCCCAGTCTTCATTCGACACATCCTTAATAAGATTATTGTTGATAATCAAATCTTTGCACACTTCTCTTAAATCAGCCGGAAGATAAGGTAAGTGTGTTTCTAACGATGATGGTGAAAAACTTCCTGCGACAATTCCGTTACCGGCAATATCTGAAAATATGCAACGATCCACCTTTCCGCGGTTTGTACCCGCAACATAATCCAGTCCCGAACCTCCAAGATGTTTGAAAACACATCCTTCAAAACAGATATCTTCTGCACCTGTTACTTTTACAGCTGCTTCAGGGCGACCCAACCATCCCTGATTATCTAATTTGTGATTATTGATTCTGTTTATTTGCGGATTCAGTTTATATCCTTCTGTGAGAAACATACCGGCCTGCAGAGGAACGTGCCCGTTGTTGGAGGGTCGTTTCCAGGTAGCATGACTAAAAGTTATATCCTGAAAATAAACATGCTTTACCTGTCGGTCATAGGTCCCTTCCACTGCTACAAGTGTTTCAAGGGCTGGCACCACGGCATCAGTAATCATTTCCTGCTGATGTGGATAGTAATACAATTTATTGGTCCGGATATCATGGAACCATTCCCCTGGAGTGTCTAATAATTCAATTGCATTGGTAAGATAAAAAGGCGAATTGACACCCTTCCCGATCATGGGTTGTGGCCAGGGACGTTCAAATTGCAATTTGCTCTCGGGATTATGAAAACGAATAGCAGCCGAATCGCCCTGAATATCAACAGATTTAATTCTCAGAAATGACACCGCCCACATCTGATGCAATACCATTTCGGCATAAGGTGATTTTGCAATATTTTTAACAGCTCCGGCAGGAACCCATAGAATTTGATTAACTTTATCATTACGCAATATCCGGTTCATCTTTTCAAAATCCTGCACATCCCTTGCCCTGACTGCCTTCTTGCCATTTATCCACAACTGCCTGATTTCCAAAGGCCTGCCATTAAACTCCGGCACCTGTGCAACCATCAGCTTTCCGGATTTCTTCCAGTTTTTTACTTGTACACCTCCACTGATTACTGCACCGGGTTGGATTTCTCCTGATGCATCCGGAGTGGTTGTTTCACGTCTGATGATGGTTGGAGAAGTGGCTGTTCCACTGTCTTCCGGCCGGATATTGATGGTTTCATATAAAGAGTAAAGACCATCTTTCAGGATAATCTGAATCCCGGTTTCAATGCCGGGAGCATTCAGTCTGCGCATTTCCCTGGCAATTCTGATGGCCTTACCCGGAGTTGCCACAGGTGCATGAACCGAACCATCATTGGAATCCTTTCCTGTTGTTGAGACATAAATTTCTGCCGTAAAAGCGCTGAAATAAATTCCGGCAAAAGCTATTAGAAACAATATTTTCTTCATAACATCATTTTATTTTTCGGAAAAGTTTTAATTTCTGATGAAAAACCAGCATTACTTAACCAGCGGCATCCAAACCGTCATATCACTTTTACCCCGGTTGCCCCATGCAAAATAGGGTATCAGGGTGATATTCACTTTCTTATCTGCCTTATTTACTTCTCTGTATAATACATTTTTCCAGGATGCATCTTCCGATAATCTTGCCTGACCATCCAATACCACCATATCACTACCGGCGATGTTGGTTTTTCTGACTGCAAACTGCATATCTGCAGGAATCATTACATCATCGGATTCCTTCCCGGATGCGACATCGATGCCCTCCAGACAATACACAACCGGTCCGCGTTTTACACAGGTCTGATTGCGCGTCTCTTCAACCAACGGATTGGATTCTAATAATTTAGTCTTCATTACAAGTTCAATCTTCACTTCATCGCCTTGCTTCCACACCCGGTTTACAGGTATATAGGAATCGGGTATTGTTTTCATTCCGAGGGGCTGACCATTGACTGATATTATGGCTTCATCGCACCAGGATGGTATTCTGAAATGGAATGTAAGTGCTTTTTTTGCCGGCGCATCTGCTACTTCAATGCTGATATTTCCATCCCAGG
>JBILFS010000066.1:0-7930 GCA_044351455.1 Paludibacter sp.
TTCCTTTTGGCGCTTTCGTTGAATGCTTGCGTGAATTCACTGCCTCCGTACAAATTTAAATAAACGGCATCTTTGGCTACGGAATAGGCATAATTCTGCGCCTGAACAAGGGTACGCACGGTATTGGGCGGACAACAATTGCAATAACTGATGTACTCCTCACGCTCTTTGGACCAGCGCAGGGTATACGGAAAATCTTTGGCAATGCGTAAGGGATTGGTGTAAAAGAATCGTTTACCATCCAGACTAACCCCGCTCAACACACTGTTATACAGGGCTGTTTCGAGCACATCAGCATATTTTGCTTCACCGGTGACCTGCAACATCCTCCAGTTGAAAAGCATGTTTCCGATATTGGCACAGGTTTCATTGTGTGCTGTGGTATTGGGCAACTGATAAGCCCTGCCATAACTCTGATGTACTTTCTGAATGGAATCCGGCGTATAATAGGTGCCATCGGGAGAAGTTCCATCGTACAAAGCTCCACATGCTCCTGTAACATACATTTTCCGATTGACGATATCATTCCAGATGCTTGTCAGATTCTTCATCAACTGCGCTTCTCCTGTTTCAGCATACACATCCGCCACACCGGCATACAAGTAATTAGCCCTGACTGCATGCCCCATCGCCTGATATTGTTGTCTGAAAGGAATTCTGTCCTGATTATCATCGGTTCCGCTTTGAACCATTCCTCTGATATTGATCAGATTATCAGAAAGTTCAAGATAACGCGGATTGCCGGTTTCCCTGTACATCTCCACCACACCCATGTAATGCGAAGGACAAATCGCATTTCTGGCTAATTCGGCCGAAGCCGTTTCATAAAAATGACACAGGAAATCGGTTGCCTTCACGGCAGTTTCAAACAAAGTCGTTTTTCCTGTTGCCCTTTTATGAATAATACCCGCCATCATCAGATGTCCCAGGTTATAGGTTTCGAAATTAAGCCTGTTTTCAAAAGCTTTTTCCTGCTTATCTCCTGTTTTAGTGCCTGTTACCGCAATATCGTGATTATGGCTATCAACTCCCCTGTTCAATTCCGCAATAATCACCGGTGTATGGATATAACCATCTTTTCGTTGCACTTTGGTAATCACAGCAATGGCTTCATCCATCATCTTATCCAAAACAGGATTTTTGGTCTGGGCATAAACAGTCGCAACTCCTTCAAAAAACTTATAAAAATCTCCATCATGAAAAGGGGGTCCGCAATGGGCACCCTTCTGATGACCGGCAGCTATTTCAAAATTACGGAAAGCATGACTGAGATCAGCATCGTGCAGGGTTTTCCACATGTTCAGAATCATGGTATCTTTGAAAACATCGAAGCGTTCCTTCCAAAATCCATTCGTCCAGCGAACAGCATCGAGATTCGCACTCTGCATCACCGCAAATTTACTTTTTTGCGTATTGGTAAGTCCTTTGTTTTGCGCGGTCAGGAAAATTGTACTGAAAAGTTGGATAATTAATAAAAATTTCTTCATTATTACGTGTCTCTTTTTTGTTTTAGACGTGAATTTCAGATATATGTACTGACAAACAATACTAGTATTCATCTAACTACCTGAAAAGAATGGTTGAAAGTACTCCCTCAAGAATATCAAAAAAACCGTCCCGGTTCTATAATACAAAATTATCGAACCGGGACGAATTTAAAGATTAATATGTTTTAGTCTTATTTCACAAGCACCTTATGAACATCATTACCCGATTTCACGATGTAAAGTCCTTTATTGAGATTGATACCTGCCTGTATTTCAGCAACGTTGGCTGTTCTTACAAGTTGACCGTTAACGGAATATACCGATACATTTTCAGTTACATGAATGCCTTTCAACTGATTTTCTTCTCCGAAGAATATCGTTTTTGAACCGGCAGAACCATGCAGACCTGTTCCTGTATCACCAACTGCACTTACATTATACCAGAAACGAACTCCATTGGTTAATTCCAGTCTTTCTGTTCTTGTAGCACCCAGCGGCACATTGGCAAGCATGGTAATTTCAAGCGTATCATTCACAGAACCCGCAGTTGGCGCTGGAATTGTCAGTGTAAATTTGCTTGTTACCGGATCCACCACATATGTATAAGTAACATCTGTATCGTAGTTGCCTGATGCATTTTTCTTTTTCACAGCACCAGTTTCAGCAAAACTAAAGCCGGCAGCATGACCGCCACCATCATTGGCTTCAGTAATGGCGATTGTACCCAATCTGTCGATACTGGTGAAATACATTTTTACAGGATAATTTGTATCTGCAGCAACGGATTTTGGTGATCCACCGGTAAAATCTGTAGAAATGGTAACAAGCGGACTTCCGTTATTGTGATTCAAAACGGCATTGCCTACAATCCCCGCAGGTGCAACCCAGGCAGAAGAAGCATATGTAGCATAGAAATTATCGAAAACAACTGTTGGATCGTATGCAGAAAGCACATTACCCGGAAGTGTAAGATGTGCTATCCCATCAACCACATCGGAGGCATTGGAAGTACCTAATGTTTTTACAACAACATAAACAGCTTTATTGGAAAGCTCCATAGGCGAAACCCCGATTTCTGCTGCAACACTGACCGTTTTTGTTCCCGAACCGGTAGTATACACATTGACAATATTACCTACTTTATTGGCATCGGAAAAAGTTGATGATTTATAAACGGCAAGGGTATAAGTTGCTGTTTTACTTGTTGTACCGGCATCATAGGTACTCATTTCAAAGGTGATGTCATCCGGACATGCTTTTCCGGCATAATCAAACCGGAACACATATTCCAGTTTCTTCACTTTTCCCGGAAACATCCCAAAAGCCTGATTAGTCGGGGTGATGTCGAACAGACAAGCGGCAGGTCTGGTCAGCGAGTCGTTGACATTTCCACCCAGACTTCCTGTTGTGATTGAATGTGCCAGCAAAGCTTTCAATGAATCAACACTGGCCACACGACCCGGATTTCCGTTACCCCCGGCATTATTACTTTTCAAACTTCCGTTTTCGTAAGCAGTCGTGGTAACATCATTTAAAAATCCTTTAACCTGTATTCCGCGTTGTGTCTGTGCTTTTCTCCAAACAACTGAATCTTTGCCGATATTGGCTGCAGCTTTGGCTTTAGCCCATTGCGAACCGGCAACAGTCGTGTTGAAATGAACAGTAAAGGTATCCTTGTTGGCAGTATTCAGGTTTTTTAATTCCTGACCGATTACGGTGTTTGTCTGCCATCTGAACTGCGCAAATGCAGTTGTGGTAATCATTGCACTGAAAAGTGCTAATAGTAAAACTTTTTTCATACTAATAAATTATTAAGTTGATAATTAATGACAAGATGACGCAGGGCAAATTCTTTGTGTACTCAGGACATTTATTTTTTATTTGATTTTCCGTAAGCTGCGCTTCGCTTGCATACGTTTACAGAACTTTAGTCTCTGCATGACTGAGGATGAACGATTATTGTTCATACTGAGTACTTTTTTATGCGGTTTGCGTCAACATTTACGACGACAACAATTGCTGCATGAAATATCTTTTTACATATCTGACGTTCATTATCCTGCTTGGTTCCTGCGTGCCTGCCAAAGAAATATATCTATCAACTTCATTCAGAGAACCTGCCAATGAAGGACTGAGGTATATTTTCAGTCATGATGGCTACAACTGGGATACCATCCCGGGCGTCTGGCTTAAACCGGAAGTGGGTACCCAGCAAGTCATGCGGGATCCATCCATCACCCGGGGACCTGATGGCACTTTTCACATGGTTTGGACTACAAGCTGGAAAGATGATAAAGGTTTCGGATATGCCTCATCGAAAGATTTAATGCACTGGACTACTCCCCGCCACATTCCGGTAATGGCTTATGATACTTCCACAGTAAATGTTTGGGCGCCTGAATTTTTTTACGAAGATGAAAATGCTGAATACATCATTGTCTGGGCTTCAACCGTTCCTTATAAATTTCCCAAAGGGTTGGAAGAAGAATTGAATAATCATCGCCTGTATTATGTTAAAACAAAGGATTTTGTCACTTTTACCAGGCCTGAAATATTTTTCGATCCGGGTTTCAGTGTAATTGATGCGGTCGTTATTAAAAGAAAATCAGGCGATTATATCAATGTTTTTAAAGACAATACCCGTCCGGAACGAAACATCAGGGTGGCTTTTGGTAAAACTGCAACTGGTCCGTGGAATGATATTTCACCAGCTTTTACAGGCAATTTTACTGAGGGACCGACAGTAATCAAAAAAGAAAACGATTATCTGATATATTATGATGCCTATCGGGAAATGAAATTCGGAGCAGCGAAAACTACTGATTTTATTAACTTTACCGACATTTCCGACAGCATCAGTATTCCTGTTGGTCACAAACATGGCACCATGATTAAAGTGCCGTTGGATATTGTAAAGAATCTGCTGAAACAAAGGAAATAATCTCCGGAGAATTCCCTGTGTTGTATCCGGTAACAATCTGATAATTATCCGGCAATTTCTATTCAAAAATTAATTAATTTCATGAGAATCACGGTTTTACTTTTTACATTCTTTTTCATTCTGCAACTTTCATCCGTTGAAAAAGTTCATTATTCCGGTAAAACACTGGCAAATCCCGACTATCATCACGGACAACTGGAACCGGTTATCGGTGTGCATAACATACAGGTGATGCGGGCTAACCGGGAAATGCCGGAAGCTGCCAATTGTCATGGCTGGACTTACCATCATCAGCCCATGCTGGCCTATTGGAAGGGGAAATTTTATCTGCAGTTTCTGAGCGGTGAAAAAGGGGAACATATTCCGCCTTCGAAAACTTTTCTGCAAACATCTTCCGATGGTTATCAGTGGTCGGATCCTATGGAATTATTTCCTGAATATAAAGTACCCGACGGATATACCAAACCTGCTTATCCGGGCGTAGCTAAAAACCTGAAAGCCATTATGCATCAGCGGGTTGGATTTTATGTATCCAAATCCGGCAGGTTGATAACCATGGCAAATTACGGTGTTGCACTCGATAGCAAAGACGACCCGAATGACGGTAACGGTATCGGAAGGGTTGTAAGAGAACTTTATCAGAACGGAAGTTTTGGTCCGGTATACTTTATCTATTACAACCATGCTTTCAATGAGAAAAATACTGATTTTCCGTATTATACAAAATCAAAAGACCCGGAATTTGTTACTGCCTGCCGCGAAATTCTGAATAATCCTTTGTACATGATGCAATGGGTGGAAGAAGCCAACAGGGATGACGAGCGGATTCCCCTGAATAAACCTTATAAGGCTTTTTGTTACTATACTTTACCCGATGGAAAAACGGTTGCGCTGTGGAAACATGCCCTTACTTCCATCAGTGAGGATGGCGGCATGACCTGGTCGGAACCTGTGGAAAGAGCAAAAGGATTTGTGAACAGCAATGCAAAAATCTGGGGACAAAAACTGACGGATGGCGCTTATGCCACGATTTATAATCCTGCTGAATTTCGCTGGCCGTTAGCCATTTCCACCTCGGCTGATGGTTTGAATTACACGACCCTGAACCTCATCCATGGTGAGATTACGCCCATGAGGTATGGCGGTAATTACAAATCGCACGGACCTCAGTATGTAAGGGGCATTCAGGAGGGCAATGGCGTACCTCCCGATGGAAAAATGTGGGTAGCTTACAGCATGAACAAGGAAGATATGTGGGTATCATCCGTTCCTGTGCCCGTAACAACGAAAGCAACTAAACATGTCGCTGAAAATTTCAACGGAAAGGAAGAAATCCGTGACTTATCCGACTGGAATATTTATTCCCCGCTGATGTCGCCGGTCACGCTTGCCTCTTTTGGAGGAAATAACTGGTTAAGTTTTGCCGACCGCGACCCTTTCGATTATGCCAAAGCTGAGAAAATTATCCCTGCTACTGAAGAATTGAAAGTCAGCTTTAAATTCCGTGCCGAGCAAAATAATGCAGGAATTTTCACCATTGATTTTGCTGATGCCCGTGGAAGGGTTTGCTCCAGAATTGAATTTACTAAGGAGGGGGTTTTAAGAGCTAAAGGAGGTGCCAGATTTGGCAATATCACCAATTATGTTCCCGGAAAAATCTACCATATCGAAGCCGTTTTATCCGTTGCCAACCGCAGCATCCAGGTATCTGTGGATGGTAAAAAATCCGGCTCAAGGATGTTTTTTGCTCCGGTGGAAAACATCAGCAGAATGATTTTCTATACAGGTGAGACACGCTATTCACCCACTCCGGATACTCCTGCAGATCAGTATTTTGATCTTCCGGAAGCCGGCAAAGCAGAACCATTTTGCGTCTTCAGAATATCAGCAATAAAAACATCTCCGGTTGAAAAGAATACTGGAGCCGCCGTACTTCAATACAACAATTTTGCGCATTATGCAGCATATTTCAACGCCATGGAAGATGAAAACATCATGCAGGCGATACCCAATGTACAATCATCAGAATGGATGAGGGAAAATATCCCCTTATTTGAATGCCCGCAGAAAAATTTCGAGGAAATGTTTTATTACCGGTGGTGGACTTTACGCAAACACATCAAAGAAACACCCGTGGGATATGGGATGACAGAGTTTCTGGTCAATCGTTCCTATGCCGATAAATACAACCTGATATCCTGTGCTTTGGGACATCACATTTATGAAAGTCGCTGGTTGAGAAATCAGGACTATCTGAATCAGATTATTCATACCTGGTACAGAGGCAATGAAGGCAAACCCATGGCTAAGATGATGAATTTCAGTTCGTGGAATCCCGATGCTGTTTACAACCGATTCAAGGTTAACCGCGATACAACATTTCTGCTCGATATGCTTGATGATTTGACTGCAGAATATCAGCGCTGGGAAAATACACACCGGCTTGAAAATGGCTTATACTGGCAGGGTGATGTTCAGGACGGCATGGAAGAATCCATCAGTGGAGGAAGAAAGAAAAAATATGCCCGTCCGACCATCAACAGTTATATGTATGGGAATGCCATTGCAATTGCGAATGCCGCCCGGTTAGCCGGAAAAACTGACATTGTCAACCGGTATAATCTGAAAGCAGACACCCTTAAAAAACTTGTTCAAACCCAACTCTGGAATAAAAAACATCAGTTTTTTGAGACCTCCCGCATCGACAGTCTGGCCAATGTAAGGGAAGCCATCGGATATATTCCCTGGTATTTTAATCTTCCCGACAAACAGAAATCCGATTCAGCATGGGTACAACTGATGGATGAAAAAGGATTTTTGGCACCATACGGACAAACGACAGCCGAGCGCAGACACCCTGAATTCCGAACCCGTGGGGTAGGTAAATGTGAGTGGGACGGTGCAATATGGCCTTTTGCAACAGCACAAACATTAACGGCATTAGCAAATTTCCTTCAACAGAACCCTGCATCAAAAGTAATCAACAGGAAAGAGTATTTCAGGCAACTGGAATTATTGGTTGAATCGCAGTATCACAGAGGCCGTCCTTACATAGGTGAGTATCTCGATGAAGTTACCGGTTACTGGCTCAAAGGAGATCAGGAAAGAGCCAGATATTACAATCACTCCACATTCAACGATTTAATCATCACCGGATTGATTGGTCTGCGACCCCGTACCGATAATATCCTGGAAATAAATCCATTAATACCGGAAGATAAATGGGATTGGTTTTGCCTCGACAACATCCTGTATCACGGAAAAAACATCACCATCCTCTGGGATAAAACAGGAGAAAAATACCACCTTGGAAAAGGGATGCAGGTATTGGTGGATGGTGAAGTAGTGGGGAAATCAATAAAATTAGAGAAAATGGAAATCGGATTATACCGATGATTAGATTATCTTTGTAGCAATTATTGATATGTCACCAAAACAAAAGATTCTGATATTATGGCTATGTATGGCATTATTTCAAACGCATGCATTTGCAATTGATATT
>JBILFS010000312.1:0-3347 GCA_044351455.1 Paludibacter sp.
TAACTGTACTTTGCTGAAGGAGACTGAATTGACCATTCTTAAATCCCAAAACGCTGACAACACCGGTTAATTCCTGAATCAGATAGATTGTTTTGCCATCTTTTGAAAATGTTAAATGCCGTGGACCACTGCCCGGTTCGTGCTTGATGCTGTCGCATTTTTTCAAACAGGGTTGTCCGGTTGGGTCGTAGGCATAACAATAGGTGTAGTCGGTGCCCAAATCATTGCAAAGAAGGTACTTTTCATCTTTGCTCAGCACTGTTTGGTGGGCGTGCGGACCGCTTTGCCTCCTTGAATTAATACTGCTTCCGGTATGCTGAATGAGTTGCACATGTTCTGCGGGAATGCCTTTCTGATTCAGTTTAACAACATCAATACTCCCACTTCCGTAATTGGCAATGAACAGGTGCCGGTCGGTATGGGTAATGTGACAGGGACCTTTTCCTTTCAATAATACCTTGCCGGCAAAACTTGTCGACTGGTTTTTGGGGTTGTAGGTATAGGCATTTGCCGAACTGCCATCATTGGTTTCTGTAATAGCATACAGCAGATTTTTCTTTGCGTTGAAACTCAAAAAACTTGGATTTACAATATCCTTTTGAATGTATTGAATGGATGATGTTTTCTTTTCAGGATTGATAGAAAAGAGATAAATGCCTTCGCTGGTGGTGTTGCGGGTGTAAGTGCCTGCGAAATATTGATATTCCCGTGCATTTATTCCGACACTTATCATGAAAAATAATGTTATCAGGATTGTAATTCGGTTGTATTGTTTCATGATTAATTAAGTTATGATTGAATTTGTTTTTTAGCCCTCCAGACTGTCTTTCACAAAACTCAGTGGCATCAGATTTTTTACTCCCGGAATGTGATAAATAAAATCCTGTCCAAACATATATATATCAATAGCATTGTCAAAACGGGTTTCACTCTCCAGAATAACTTGTCTGCATGACCCACAGGGAGTTACAGGTTTATCCAGAAACTTTCCATTAGCAAAAGCCGCAATCGCAATGGCTTTCACCGGAATGATAGGATATTGCGCATTCGCATAAAACAAGGCCACTCTTTCAGCGCATAAACCGGAGGGATAAGCGGCATTTTCCTGGTTACTACCAACAAATAATGCTCCGTTTTCGAGTAAAACTGCGGCACCAACCCTGAAATTGGAATAGGGTGCATAAGCATTATCCGTTTGTTCTTTAGCTTTGTTTATCAAAACAAGAATTTCAGGTTCAAGTTCGTGTAACTGAAGTATATTCACTTCGGTATGCAGGATTTTCTTTTCCATTTTATTTTAGTTTAAGGAGCCAGCCTAATTTGACTGATACATTCATATAATTACTGTTGTCGTATATTCCGGCTAAATCGTCCTGAAAAAAATTGCTCATACTGAATGATGCCCTTGTTTCCAGTTGAAAAACCTGTTTTTTAATGTGTGTGTATAGTCCAAAACCACCAGTGAAGCCATATTCAAGCTTGTTAAAAACCGGTGTTATGTGCCTGTACTTCTCTTCTGTTAATGTGTTAAGCAAAACCCTGTCGGCAATTAAAAAACCGGCTTTCGGACCAAGATTCAAAAACATCCTGGTTTTTCTTCCAAAATATAAATGAGTCATGAATGGCACCTCAATATAATCCATTTGTCGCTCAAAAGAAGTTTCTCCCCATCCCTTCTGAGTGAAATTAAGTTCGGTTTGAATGCCCAGATTTTTTTCAGAAATATACCTGAAAATTAATCCTGCTTCATTACCTAAAACATAAGTCTGATTGATGGCCGGCTTAAAATATGCCATCGAACCAGTCATTCCTCCGTTTACACCAAGCATTATTTCTGCAGGATATTTTTTATACTGAGCATGAAGCGAATTGAAAATTAGCAGCAATACAATGATAAAAATACTACAGAGAGATTTCCGGCTATTCATAATAATTCAATTGTTTATTGATATAGCCCCCCCGATCGGAATGTTTTACAAATTGAAGATTTGACTGAATGCCTTTCATTACCGGATAAACAGAGGTCTTCTCTTTTGTAAGTACCTGATTGATAAAGTAATTCATTAAATCATAACCCAATAAATCATACCTGGGTGAATCGTTGATGGGTGTCCAGTCAAACAATTGATTAAACATTTGTTCATATTTAGCATACAAATCAGCATCCGGTTCATCCCTGAAAACAGAAAAATAGAATGAAGCCGGACGTTCAATGCTTGTACCCCGCCAGGAATATGGTTCGTAAATTTTTAAAAACTTATTATCCCGGTTTACATTAATTTCTTTAAAACAATTGATTAAACTGTTGATTTTATTGGTATTGAAAAACATGATATTTTCCTTCTGGGGAATAATACTCTTTGTGAAATTATTATTGGCAGCAGGATCTACATTAATGTTGTTGTAGGGAATGTTGTACTGATTTAACAGATTTTTCAGGGTTGTTGAAAGTTGATTTCCCTCATCATTCAATGGTATATTAGGCAAATCAGCAAAAATAAGGTTGTAATTTTTACTGCGGATTAATTCAATAATTTTATTTATTTCTGCATCCTGTCCGGGATTAAACTGAAAAATATAGGGATTAATTTCCAAATCAAATATTTTGGATGAAAATGGTATCAATGTATTAATTTTAAACATTCTCGAGAAATCACCAATTACTGATACCTGTGAGGCAAAGGCCGGACCAACAATCAAATCCATATTTTCAAAATGCTCTTGTTGAAGTATTTCCATCATTTTTATTTCCGATTTTTCAGTATCGAAAGTATGGATATTGAAATTCATTCCCTTTTTTCCGGCTTCGTGGATGGCTATTAATGCTCCTGAATAGAATTCAATAAATCTGCTATCATTGATATCCGTTTTTTGTTGTTCCGACATAAATGGAAGGAAAAAAGCCAGATCCAGGGTGTCCTTAATTTTGGGAGCAAATTTAATTGACTCAGGTTTAATAAGCGTTTTTTCAACAGTATCCTTTTTTTGATTGTTATTGTCTGCCTGTTTCTTTGATCCGTTACTAATCTCTTTTTCAGTAACAAGTGGTTTCTTTGTTGGTATTTTAATTCTTTCACCAACCTGCAACGAACGTTCTTTTAACTGAGGATTATACTGAATTAACTCCTCTTCAGTGATGTCATACATCTTTCTGATTCGGAAGATTGTTTGCTTTTTTTCTACGAGATGTTCAATAAACGTCTGATTATCACTAGCTAATCTTGCAGACTGCTTTAGAGGAATTAAAATTTCCATGCCAACTTTCAGACCGTTTCCGATATGAGGATTATATTGCCGGATGACAGCTTCGGTGGTATTGAAATTCTTACAGACACGGTAAAATCCTT
>JBILFS010000462.1:0-2931 GCA_044351455.1 Paludibacter sp.
AACTGATCCTGTCAGACTTAATGTACCTCCTGCAGAAACCACACAATTACCGCCTGTAGAACCGGACAAACTCATACTTGCATTATTTGCGACTGTCACCGTGCCGGTGCCCAAACTACCCGTAACGTTTAAAATTCCTTCATTCACCAGGGTGATGCCCGTATTGGTGTTGGCACCTGAAAGCGTCCACGCTCCTGCCCCGACTTTCTTAATGGCTGTAACGCCTGTAAAAATTCCGCCATAAGTGCCACTGGTATTTAATCCTCCCACTTCAAGTCCGGCATTGTGATACACCGAACCCGCAGCACCGGTCAGCATGCCAATCTTCAGGGTAGTAGTGCCATTGTCAGCAGTTCCGTTTTTATAACACATGATAACCCCGGAAGCAATATCAACTGTGGCATTCGGATAACCATAATTGCTGTTCACAATGAACTTATCTTCATAAGTTGAATTGGCGGTATTCTTCAACAAATTGATTCTTCCGGAAAAACCCGACCAGTTACCATTCAGGTATGCGCGTATAAAATCAGCCCTCCAGTTCAACACACCTGCTCCGGACAGATTTCCGTTATATTCACATCTGGCTGCAGCATTAACATTTACAGTACTCCCTGACGGAATCTCAATATGATGACTGCTTGTGAGATATGCACCAATATCATTTTTAGTATCAAGGGTTCCGGCATACATGGTGATTTTTTTCCCGACACCATAAGCAACTGAGGCATTTGTATTCAGTCTGATTGTACCGGAACGCAATTCCGTTTCGTTGAGATTCTGGTTATTGCTACCCAGATACAGGGTGCCCGTACCGAACTTTGTTAACTTAGCACCTGTTATCAAACCATTCCAGTACAGTGCCACATTTACATTCATCAAACCTCCGTTATCCCCGGCCATTGTTAAACCTCTGTCGGTACTTTCATTGGCAGTAGTCACCTGCAGGATCGAACTATCGCGCAGCACCAGATAAGCCGGGTCGGTAATATTGGTTCCGATACCTCCGTTATTGATGGACGATGGCGCATATTGCATCACCAAAGATCCTTCATTGATGATTACCTTTCCTGTAAATGCATTTCTGTTATTCACATACAAGGCTCCGGGACCAAATTTGCTCAGCGACATACTGCCATTCAAATTACCTGTTCCCATGATGGTATAAGATTTCAATACACTGTTATTAACGGTCAAATCTGCAACAAATACACTGTCGGTCACATTGATTGTCCGGTTAAAACCACTATCGTCGAGCATAACGCTATCATTATTCACAAAAATATCATCGAAACCATCTTTACTCCAGTTAGCCGCCTTACCAATATTCCAGGTATTGTTGGTTTTGCCTGTCCACACTACTGCGGCCGCACTTCTCGTACCAACTACAGTCAGATAAATACCTTTCGATGTGGCATCATAGCTTAAAGTTACCGATTTTCCACCTGCACCCTGAATTTTCATGCCGGCAAGATTACCAGTCACAGCATTTGCCTTCATGATCAGGTATTTTCCTTCCGAAATTGAATCAGCTATTTCATTGATTGCCAGGATAGAACCAGCAGCAATATTGACAATACCATTCACCTGAATCAAATCATTGGTTTTATTCGACCTTATCGCCTGTTTATCAGGAACATTCGGATTATCTGATAAATCCATTACTAACTTCGCACCACTTACAAGATTCAGGTTTCCGGAAACTATCATGGTATCAGTCACCGCATTTCCACCGGGATAAACAGCCGCATTATGTTCCGTAGTGATGTTATTTCCGACAGTAAGTTTTCCACCGAAACCGGCATGCCTGCGTACGGTAACGGGAGAACTCGTTAAAGTTCCATGGATGAAAAGATTACCTTCCCACACATCCGTTTTACCCGTATAAGTATGATTTCCCTGCATGATGGTAGTACATTCACCGGTTTTGTCCAGCATCATCGAACCTCCAAAACTTCCAGTTCCCTGAATGGTATAATTTTCATTGCCGGCAATCATGAGTAATCCAGGCTCCAGGTTTGATTTGAGATTGAGCACTTTCAGCGGACTTCTTTCATCTAATAGAATATTTTTACCGTTAGAGAATGATATTGCAGCAGCATTGCCGGCAATCAGACCCTGTGCATCATCACCATTATAGAAATTGGAAACTGAAGCATCCAGATCGGCAGTTTTTCCGGCAAAAACCAATTTCCCATTGGTTGATTTAGCAGGAACAGGCACCGGGAAATCACCCCCGAGATAAAAACTGGTATGCGGAGGTTGATTGTATCCACACATCTGCCAGCAAATAGCCTGACGATACTGATGATCGTGCATCAGGGTATAAATTCTGTGGTTGGTTTGATAAGGAGTAGTATAAATGCGCAGGGCAAGACTATCCGTCCGCCACCAAATCGCTTCCTCACGCCAGTCGCCCATAATATCCGCCTGTAAACAGGGTGTTCCTTTGGTATAATTACAGGAAAAAGCATCAGCAGATAACAGGGTTGTGATATTCCCCATGCCGTTGAACTTTGATATTTTCCCATATCCAACACCAGTAGAAGTACTGAATCCCGAATGATCCAGGATTTCCTGAAGCAAATCTCCGTCCCAGTACACGCTATAATTTTCTGCCACGCCAAAATGTGTAAGTTCTACTTTGTCGGTTGCCGACAAGCCAACACCACCGCCCCATACTTCCGCACCTTTGTAAGCATCTGAAATATTTCCGGCACCGGCACGCCCCACATCACTGGGAGCAACCTTTCTGTAAAGCAATTTACCTGTTTTGGCATCTCTTAAATTTGTTCCGGGTCTTGATTCGTTGCAGGCAAACATCTCCTGACCTTTCCGGTAGGGATCAAAATCGCCGTAATGCTGTGCATCACCATGACCCAGTTCGGTTGAATACAATGGTTTACCATCATCATCCACCGACATCGAACC
>JBILFS010000313.1:0-3334 GCA_044351455.1 Paludibacter sp.
AGCTTTTTCGTAAACAGGATATACCGGGTCGGCAATGGCTATGATATTGTCTCTACCAAGAATGTGACCAATATTACCAATATCGGATTTTGCACCATCATTAACAAAAACAGTATCCTTATCAATAACAATGCCTCTGCTTTTATAATCTTTTACTATTTTATCAATCAGGAAATCATAACCCTGAGGAGGACTATACCCTTTAAATGTTTCAACCTGACTCATTTCATCCACTGCCAAATGCATAGCCTGAATTACTTCATCAGGAAGAGGTCTGGTGACATCACCTATACCTAATCTGATTATATCTGCGTTATGATGTGTGATTTTATAGGCATTAACACGCTTTTCGATATCGTCGAAACAATAAATTTCAGGTGTTTTAAGATAATTCTCGTTTGCTAATGCCATTTAGATATTTATAAATAAATCTGAATAATCTTTTCAGATGCAAATTTGCACTTTTTTTTTCAAATTGGAAAATCTTATTGAAACATATTGCCAGTATTTCAAATTTTAATTATTGTTCTACCCTTGATTTTTCCAAGTAGAATTAATTGAATGGTATCAGATAATTCACTCAATGTTATCTCCTGATAGATGTTCAATAAACTTTCAATTTTATAAGGGCCAGCCAGATTATTCCAAACCATGCCTCTTTGTGATGCGGGATAATTTTGAGCAGAAATACCAATCAATGTTACAGCCCTTAAAATAAACGGAAACACCGACATATTATTAAGACTGACAGAAGCAACACTACCACAAGTAGTTACAGCACCATTTTGATGTATTGATTTAATGACTTTCACCAGAATGTCACCACCAACTGTATCGATAGCCCCGGCAAAACGAGCAGTAAGAATTGGTTTTTCAGGAAGTTCAGTCCACTCTTTTCGATGAATTATTTCATTTGCACCAAGAGATTTCAGAAATTCAAATTCCTGTTCTTTTCCTGATATTGCCACAGTTTGATATCCTAATTTTGATAATATTGACAAGGCTATAGAACCAACACCGCCAGAAGCACCCGTAATAACAATTTTTCCATCCTCAGGTTTCACGATTTCAGCCAAACGCATAACTGAGACAGCGGCAGTAAATCCGGCTGTTCCCAAAATCATTGATTCCTTTAAGCTAAGTCCTTCAGGCAGTTTTTCTATCCATTCGGCAGGCACTCGAATATATTCAGCAAATCCTCCCGGCGTATTCATGCCTAAATCAAATCCTGTTACAATAACCTCATCACCGGTTTTGAAACGATCAACTAAGGATTCTACAACAATTCCCGCTGCATCAATCCCTGGCGTATGAGGATAGTTTTTCGTTACACCTTTATTTCCGGTTGCAGAAAGTGCATCTTTATAATTTAAAGATGAATAAACAACCTTAATCAAAACATTACCTACAAGCAGATTTTCAGTATCGAGTAATTCAATATTTCCTGAAAATCCGTTTTCTGTTTCACTAACCTGAAACGCAGTATACTTCATATTATATAAGTAAGATTTATTCCGAATAGTTTAAATTAAATAAGGCATTGAATTTCAATGCCTTATGTTTTATTCTTCAGTTGTATTTTCTTTCATGGAACATGTGCCGTTAAACACAGCATTTGGTTCAACCACAAGAATTTTAGTTTTTACTCTTCCGTGAAGATTTGCAGTAGATCTGAGTGTAAGTGATTCCTGCACAATGATATCGCCCTGAACGGTTCCGATTATTTCAGCATTAATGCAAGTTATTGTACCCTTTAAAAAACCGGTTTGACCAATAATTACCTTACCCCTGCACTGAATATCACCCTGTACTTCCCCATCAATTCTAAAATCTTTATCTGCAATAATATTACCGACAATTTTACTTCCATTTGTAAGTGCATTATATGTTGTGCCGGATATATTAGGTGTTTCTTTAGCCATAAAATATTTTTTTATCAGAAATGTAAAAAATGAATTCAAAATTACTATTTTCTTTTCAAATATTAAAATTATCCAATAAATTTATAGTGTGATAATCATAATTCCATTATATTTGTAGAAATAAAACAGAAAAATTATTTTATGAAGATTTATCACTTGTCACATAAGCTAATCGATTATGAATTATGGGATAAATCACTTTTATCTTCACCTAACGGATTAATCTACGCAAGAAGCTGGTATCTTGATATTGTTTCACCGGGATGGGAGGCGCTTGTAAGTGAAAACTATGAATATATTTTTCCTGTTCCCGTAAAAAGGAAATATAAAATTCCTTATATCGTTCAGCCTTTTTTAACCCAGCAATTGGGGTTATTCAGCGCGTCAGAAATTGATTATCTGATTATTAAGGCGTTCATAAACAGGCTACCCTCATATAGTTACGAACTCAATATTAATGAATGTAATGTTCTCAGAGGATGTGTTGAGAATCCGAATTATTTGCTTCGACTGAATAATGAATACGAAAAATTGATGAATTCATTTTCAGGAAATACTATCAGAAATTTAAAGAATGCAGAGAAATCAGCTTTGAGAATTTCAAACGAATTAGACAATGATGAATTCACTTCCTTTTATCAATCCATTAAAAAGGATTATCTGAGTATCAGTTCCGTGATGTTAAGGTATTTGGTTGAAGAAGGGATTAAAAGAAATGAAATGAAATTATCAGGTGTATATAATTCTAATAATGAATTGATTGCAGCAAATTGTCTGGCATATTACAATAACAGAATAACCAATTTAATTCCAATATCCAACGAAGAAGGAAAAAAAAGTTCCGCTATGTTTTTACTGATTAATGAATTGATTAAATCTGAGTCGATGTCGGATCAGATACTTGATTTTGAAGGTTCGAAGATTGAAGGAATAGCACGTTTTTATAAAGGATTTGGAGCCATTAATCAACCCTATTACACAATAAAAAACCTTCGACCATCGTTTTTAGTCGGAAGAATATAATAATATGCACAGAGTTTTATTTTTAACTGCATGGTATCCAAACAGATATGATTCAATGTTTGGACTTTTTGTTAGAAAACATGCATTTGCTGCTGGCATCTATAATGATGTAACAGTGATATATGCACATGCAGATAAAAACATTAAAAAGTCGGAATATTTTTCAGATAAAAAGGAAAATATCACAGAAATAGTTGTTTACTATCCAGCTGGAAGACCTGGTTTATTGGGTAAGTTTATCAAATTATTTCGCTATTTTTACGTTTTGCACCGTGCATATCAGATGTATGTAAATACCGGAGGAAAACCGGATTTAATTCATGTGAATATCTTAACACGAACTGGTATTCCGGCACTTTTAAAAAAACTGACCCAGGGCATTCCCTATG
>JBILFS010000314.1:0-3330 GCA_044351455.1 Paludibacter sp.
CTTCCGCTACTATTATCAGCATCAAATATAAATTCATTGCTGTCGAAAGTACGGATGGGTTCATCTGAAATTGAAGGTAGTGCCTCCACTTTGAACGGAATGATTATTGGCTCCACAACCTGTACTCCTTTTTCGTCCATTACTTCACCTTCAATGATTAATTTATAGTTGTTTCCAACTGCAAGATTGCTTGCAATGCTGAATTGGTTTGAACCATAGGGACTTACAACTGAGTTGTTTACAACAGATCTGTTATTCTTAACCAGAATATTCTCTGTTGCATCCAAAATTTTTACGGATGTGTAAATATTTGAGGTTTGCAATTTACTGTCGAAATTCAATCTGAAAACCGGATTCGTAGTGAAGATTGCTTTTGATTCCTGATTCGGATAGGATGTTAGTAATGTCAGTCTGTTACGGTTTTTTGTGCGAAACTGAAAACTGAAATCATTCACCATACTCATATTATCAGGATGTGCAGCTGATTTATTCAATGTAACCGTATAAACAGTATTCTTTTCCAATGGTTTGTTTGGTGTAAACTTCATTCTGAAATTTGTATCTTCCCAGGTGAATTTCCCGTTTACCGATGGAAAAATGCTGAATGCTTGCTCAGTTAATTGTGTATCCATATCCCAGTTAAACTGCATTGTGATGCTTATTGAAGCTTCTGTGCTGTCTGTGGAAGCCACAACTGGTGTGTAAGATATAACTTCCGGTGCAGTATTGCGAACACGGTTCAGCATGAAATTGGAATAAGAAATATTGTGAGCCGTGACTGTTATTTCCTGTGTTTTGGAATAGTAGCCGGTTTTTTCAGCTTTAATGTTATAAGTGCCGGGTGTCAGATTTTTAAAAACAAAAACGCCATTTTGCATATTGTCAACAGTATATGTTTCCCCGGTTTCAATCAGCGTTAGTTTAGTGCCGTTTAAAGCTAACATTTGATCATTGCCGGCAAATTTGTGGTAAGTTGCTTCGTTTTTTATGCGACTATCCTTTACCTGACCGGCAATTACTCCTGAAGTCATGGTTCCACCCTTGAAATATGCTAAAAATGATTTGTAGAAATTCCATGCTTCGAGCCATTTGTATTCCATATTCATCAATCGATAGGTTTCAGGAATATAGTCGTGCATGGCCCCCTCCGATATTACACCCGGAACGGTTAAGCTCCGTAAAACACCATACCCATCACTGAATCCCATGATCGTACGGGCAAAGGTTTTATCACCCCTTACCTGATATCCTGATGACCATGAAGTTATCTGATTTGCATATAAATTTTTTGCTATTTCAGTGCTGATATCCCGACTTTTGTTACTTCTATCCAGTTGTGTCGCATTTCCGGGATTGTAAGATGGGTAAATCTGAGAATCGCTCAAATCTGAACCATAATGTATCATCAACACATAACTTGCAACACCATTTCCTGCATTGGTATGTATGCTTAGCATGAAATCTGATTGAAAAGTATTGGCAGCGGCTACAATTTGCGACAAAGGTAAATCATCGGCAGTTGTATTGGTGGTTCTCGACATAGAAACTGAAGCTCCGGCTGATTGCAACATCGATCTCAATGCCAGACCTTTGTCCAAATTGCTGACTGATTCCCAAAAGCCATTTTTGTCACCGGAAGAATAAGGTGCAATGATAACATTGCGATCGTCGGAGTCGTAACCACCATGACCGGGATTGATGTAAATTTTAATTCCTGAAAGATTTTGTGATCTAAATGCCTGAATGTTAAGCAATAATGTCAGTAAAATAATGATGTATTTCATTGTAAATCAAGATAGTTGTTATTATTTAAAGGTATTTACAATTTCAATCATTGGATGCTTATTTCAACAATTTCAATCTCATTATTATTGGTCTGCCACGCGATTTTATTTGATTTGGTAGCTGCTGTTGGATAAAGGGCTATTTGTCCCGGCAAACTGATAACACTGGATTTTCCTGAAGCATAGTCCTTTACAACAATTCTTGATGAAATAATCTGATGACCATCGTCTTTATCTTCCATACCGGTAACCAGTTTGTTGTTAACCCAGGCAGGAGCATTCAGATTGCCTAAATCGGCCAGAATTTTCCCTTTTAAATTGCAAATGAATGTACCTTTCCCGAGGGCAGTAAATAAAATATTTTGATTATCCGGAGAGAGTGAAACCCAGATATAACGGGGCTCTTCCATTTTCAAAGGATTTAAATATTGGATATTGTTACCATCATAAACCACAATTCGTAACTGATCATCGGCGCTGACATAGCTTTTTGGGGTGATTGTTTTGGTAACAGTTGCTTTCAATAGTGCATTGCCGGCAAAAGCCATAACTCCCGATGTAAGTGGTTGAATCCTGTTTAAAAATCTTTGTGGTTTTAGTAATTCCTTTTGTGTGTTATCGATGATATAAAATCCGAAGATGCCATTGAAACGACGATTGTTGACAAAGGTAGTTTTTCTGAAATAAATACTTTTGTCGTCCGGAGAAAACTGAGGTTCGTAGCCCGCTCCATCTTCATCTGAAATTATTGTATTAGTTTTTTTTGCCATATCGAATAATTTCAAGCCTACATAGCCTGCTGATGTAAACAGAATTTTATCCCCGGCGTTGTTCAGAACCGGAAACTGACCTTTTTCAGGAAGTGTCTGTCGTGAAGTAACTTTAACCGTTTGAGCGTTTAAGATGCTAAAAAACAGGATTGTGATAAAAAGAATTGTTGATTTCATAAGTGTATATTTTTACTTAAATGTGTTTTTTATTAGGATTATCATATTTTTTGAAAAATTGAGGTAAATTCTTTATCATTGTAACGTGCTTTCATGATGTATGTTCCCTGAGTTAATGTAGAAACTCCGATTCTTAATTCTTTTTTGCAGCTATAATTGATGGTTTTTGAATAGACCAATTGACCATTTGTACAGTAAATCAAAATCGTTATTGGTCCTGAACAGGCATCATCAGGTTGAATGCAAATATAGTTTTTATTTACGGGATTCGGATATACTGACAATGACTGTGAATCAGGAGTTGTCAATCCTGAAACCTGATAATTTTTATACGACAATTGTAATTCTTTGAAAGCCAAACGATATTGCTGAGCCGGGGTTTGCGTATTGAGATAGAATGTCAGACTATTCAACTTCAGGGGAAAAACAGCAATGTCGTTTGTGTCAAAAAGGGAAATCAATGGAATTGATAAAATATTATCCTGGTTGGGTTGAAAGTTCGTAATCTCTTTCGTAATTTCATTGGAAATATTTGATTTCAATGATACCAGTAATCTGGCAATGCTGATATCTCCGGGATTAATAATCATTTTTAGGGT
>JBILFS010000315.1:0-3328 GCA_044351455.1 Paludibacter sp.
GGTATTGCACAAACAGACCATTGTCAGGGTCGCTCCAGAGTGGACCTTCATAGAAATTACCCGGACAAATTGCATTCACTTTGATATTATCTGCAGCCAGTTCGAGTGCAAATGATTGAACCAAGCCAACGCCTCCGAATTTACCTCCCGCATATGCAAAATTGGCTTTACTTCCACGTAAACCTGATTTTGAATTTATCTGTATGATATCAGCGTAATATTCAGGAGCATATTTGGTTTGAAGTTTCATTACCCTGCTCACCACTTTAGTGCAATAGAAAAATCCGTTATAATTTATTTTTGTTACAAATTCAAAATCTTCCGGAGTCATTTCTTCCAAACCACCAGCCTTTAAAACACCGGCATTACTGATGAATGAATCTACTGCACCAAAATTGGCAACAGTCAGATGAATCAGATTTTCAATGCTTGGAATATCAGCAACATTGGTTTTTACGAAGATGGCACGATTACTTTTTGCCATGGCATTGAATCTTTCCACTGTAGCTAATCCAACAGTTTCATTCATATCAGCAACTACAATATTAGCACCTTCCTGAAGTAAACATCGCGCAATACCTTCACCAAATCCCTGAGCAGCACCGGTTACTATAATAGTTTTATTTTCTGCACGTCCGGCAGTAGCACCGGCAGCCACAGAGCGACGATAATTCTCAACTTCCCAGTTATCGATGAAATCAATCTGTTCCTGAGTCATTGGATGTGCACCCCCGAATGATTTGGCAAGATAGGCGATTTTCATCGCATCCTCAAAAACATCCAGAATGATGTCGCACTGTTTGGCATTATCACCCACGGCAACTAAACCAATTCCTTTGATTAATATAACCTTAGGTAGATATCCGAATTTATCTTTAAAAGCAGGAATAACTTTTTCGGCTTCAGCTAATACCGCTTCCGGTTCTTCATCATTCAGGAAAATGTAATTTGATTTGCAATATACAATGGCATCAGGGGTAAACGGACGCGCAATAGTATTTTGCTCATCAACACTATCGTAGAAAAATTTAATAAGCTCATTTTTACGAACTTTCAATGTTTTCAGTCCTTCATTCGACAGCATCATGCGCAAACCCGGAAGTATCTTTTCAGTGCACGAACAAAATGATCTTTCACCTGTAGGAACAGGAATTGTCACTGCAGCTTCCAGTTTGGCAATGATATCATCATAAATGGCTTTTACCTCTTCTGTTGTATTGGCAGCTACAAAGATACCATGATTTTGCAACCAGATTACCTGCGGTTCTTCAAAGAATTTATTCCTGTAACTGATAATTGCATCTTCAACTTTTTTGAACAAAACATAACCCGGATCGGTATAGGGTATATATACGTTTTTAGGTCCGAACAGTTCAAAAAGCCTTTTTTCTGCATCCTGAGCACACATCAACCCATTTACAGCAGTAGGATGCAGGTGAATTACAAAGGGATAGTTGATGGCATTGTGCATGGATGTTTCAACAGAAGGACGTTTGCCTTTTGTGATGGTTGCATCAGCCAGGTCATTTTTTACCTGTTCTTCCCGTTCTGCAGTATTTTTGCTATACTTTTTTTCCGACATCAGATTCAGCTTTTCGCGGTCGAGAATAGCAAAACCATCTTCAGTGATAGTTGCCAAAGATGAACCACTGGCTTTGACCCAAATCTTTTCGAAATTTTTAAACGAAGTATTTCCTCCACCGGCAATCACAAAACGACTGTCGGAACCGTAAAACCGGGATATTTCTATTAATTTCTGTATACCGTTCATGTTATATTTTTTTGAAACCACAAAAGGCACAAAAAGAAGACTAAGGAATCACAAAAGATAAAACTAATTTTCAGAAGCAAGTAACTCCATTTAGTAATTCATGTTTTCAATATAATTTATTACTAAATGATTAAACTTTTGTGTTCCCTTAGTCTTCCTTTTGAGCCTTTTGTGGTTAAATATTTTGAATTAATTCCTTACCAAGCGCAACAAATTCAGCACGTTTACTACGATCTGCCTGCCCGTTTGCATCCACATAACCTCTAAGTCCCTGTGCCACCAGATGCTGATGTGCTGCTACAACACATGCACCATCAAAATTGATTTGCATCAGTTTGTCGGTGAGCGGAGTGCTGTTGCGTGCAAAAAGTTCTACTGGTTCCATGGCCGGGGTATTGTGTTCTGTTCCAAAAGTAACCACAAATCCCTGATCATGCAGGTAAGCAGCGTATTTTTCCAGTAATTCGACACCATTGCGGGTTGTGATAAATTCCACTGAATGGAAACCTCTTTCTGTCAGTTGATTAGCCACCCGTTCCAAATCACCTTCAAAATCGGTGTAACCACCTTTGGCATCATCTGCTAAGAAAGGATATGTTGGAATTCCACCACCGGCTACAATGATATCGCATACAGTCTGCATAGGCAGAAATGCTTTGGGATCTTCCGGCACAAAAGCTCCACCTCCTGCTTTCAGAAGGTTGCCCCGGATTTCATTTTCAACACCGGCAAAGTCTGAAACAGCTGATTTGAGTTCCTTACCACCAAAGATTTTCACAAAAAGTGATTTGATGACAGCTTCATCTTCCTTACAAAATTCATAAACTTTGATTCTGAGCGCTTTGGCTAAATGACGTTCGCGGAACATACCCTGTGTGAGATTTTCCATGATCCGGTTCAAATCCAGGATAAAACCGGCTTCGACCGATTGCAAAATATCATTCACTTTCTCCAGCATGGCCACCACCTGAGCGTTGGATTCCTTTACGACACCTGCTAATTGAGAAGCATAGGGCTCTTCCAGTTTAAATGGATTTGCCAATCCTTTGCCACTGAGGTATGTACGACCCGGATTTCCCGGATCATTCACACGCAAACCAGCTTTCTGATCTGCTTCATTCAGACTGATAAACTCAATATTGAAAAGCGGATAGAGCTTGCGGGCTTTACAACCTTCAGCCCAGGCTTCGTAACCGGCTGTTGTATAGAAATCATTGATTCCCACTACTTTTACTCCTTCGGCAACGGCCATATCCAGTGCTTCATCAATGTTTTTGAAAGCACTGAAGGAGAAAGGAGAGTGTAGATGTGCATTTACTTTTATCATATTCTTATAGTTTACACACCCATTTTCGAACGACGAACAAACTCTGCATCGGTGAAATTCTGACCCGGCACATATCCTGCCAAAGGCTGAATTCTTTCGTTGATCATATCCAGGAACCAGGATGGCTGAGCGAAGAATGAACTTTCCAATTCGTAAGCCGGTGTAATCCAGTTGCGTGAACCAAGCACACATACAGGAGCATCCAGATAATTGAAGCAAAGTTGACTGAT
>JBILFS010000316.1:0-3321 GCA_044351455.1 Paludibacter sp.
AGATAATCCCCGTCCACCATGGTTTTGTACTGCTTCAGGGGATGTTTTGATGGTCCGGATACCGGAAAGGCAGATTGCTGACTGATGTCGTAGACACTATTACAGCTGTCACAAACCAGTTGGCCTACATCATTGGGTTTTACTTTTATTTTTTGTTTGGCTTCATGCGGGCATGACATGTCGTAGGCAGTATATTCTCCGAAATGATTGGTGCAAACCACGATGCCTCCAAAGCCAATTCTGTCGGTTGCCAGGATTGGTTTTTCAAATGTAAGTGTTTGTCCGACGCTGTTTTTAAATGTGGGATAGGTGGCTGTAAGGTTCAAGCGCAGACTAACAGGATAATTCGGGATGGGTGAAATGTAATTATCCTCACAGCCCGTAAGCATTGCGAGGATAATCAATACAGCAATCGGGAAAGATAACTGTCTTTTATTCACTTTGCTAAATAATTTTTTATCCTGCAATTTCCCCGATTTTCCAGAGTTCTTCATCACTGAAATGGATATTTTTCAAAGCATTGATATTGTCTTTCAACTGACTTACAGAACTTGTGCCAATGATCACAGAACTGACATTTTCCTGATGAAAGCACCATGCCAAAGCCATTTGAGCCAATGATTGTCCCCGTTCTTTCGCCATTTCATTCAATAAATTTACTTTGGCGATGATGTCGGGCGTAATTTGTTTTGCCTGAAGGAAGCCATGACTTAATGCTGCCCTGGAATTCTCAGGAATGCCCTGCAGGTATTTGTCGCTTAAGATTCCCTGAGCCAGGGGCGAAAATCCAATGAAGCCAACACCAAAATCATCTGCATCCGGAAAAACCTCCCATTCAGGCTGACGGGAAAGCATGCTGTATCTTCCCTGATAAAGTAAACAGGGTGTTCCATTGTCCTTCAGAATCTGATAGGCTTTCCGGGCTTTGTCTTCCGGATATTTGGAGATACCCACATACAATGCCTTGCCTTGTTTGACCATATCGCTGAGTGCCTGCATGGTTTCCTCAACAGGTGTTTCCGGATCATAACGGTGCGAATAGAAAATGTCCACATAATCCAGGTTCATCCTTTTCAGACTCTGATCGAGACTGGCCATGAGGTATTTACGTGAACCTCCATTGCCATACGGACCCTCCCACATGTCGTGTCCGGCTTTGGAACTGATAATCATTTCGTCTCGGTATGGTGCAAAATCCTTTTTCATCATCTTGCCGAAATTTCTCTCGGCACTTCCGAAGGGTGTTCCGTAATTATTGGCCAGATCGAAGTGTGTAATGCCCTGATCAAAAGCATAATGAAGCATTTTTTTTGCTTCTTCCTTATCATCGGCATCACCGAAATTATGCCACAATCCCAGCGATAAAACAGGCAGTTTTAATCCGCTTTTTCCTGCGAAACGATAGGAGAGCAGGCTGTTATACCTTTCCTGACTGGCGGAATATGTTTCAGACATGTTTTTAAGTTTATCTATTAATAATTTGGGTTGAAAGGGAAAATGGAATTTTTATTATATCTTCTTGTAATTCTACCGACATTTATGTCCTACCGACAAAATATTTATAATCATGGCTTGACGGCTATAGTATTTTCCCGGGAAATGTCCAAATATCAAAACTCCACATTCGGAACTTCTTTCTTGCCTTCTTCAGCTTCGAAATTGGCTTTCTTTTCAAAGCCGAGGATTCCTGCAAAAATGCTGGTTGGCAATCGTCTGATTTTCAAATTGTATGCTTTAACAGCTTCAATAAATCTTGTTCTTTCTGTTGAAATTCTGTTTTCAGTTCCTTCCAGCTGAACCTGCAAATCGCGGAAATTCTGATTGGCTTTCAGGTCGGGATAGTTTTCAGTAATCATCAACAGTTTACCCAGTGCAGAAGATAGTTGTCCCTGTGCTGCCTGAAATTCCTGCAGTTTTTCCGGTGTCAGATTCTCCGGATCCACAGTGATTTGTGTTGCTCTCGAACGGGCAGCCACCACATTTTCGAGCGTCTGACTTTCATGTTTCGCATACCCTTTCACTGTAGCCACGAGATTAGGAATCAGGTCGGCGCGACGTTGGTATTGATTTTCAACATTTGACCATTGCGCTTTTACTTCTTCATCGACTTTTACGATGCCGTTATACTGACTGCTTACGATAAATATCAGCACGACAACCAACGCCACAACTGATAACAGAATTATTGTACCTTTTTTCATTTTTTATTTTTATTTGAATTGTTTGATAATTAATTGTCTATGGAAAAATAACAAAGGAAATGATATTTAGTTCTCATAAATCAAAGGAAACAGAAATTTACCAGCTTCCTGATGCACCACCACCTCCTGACATTCCTCCTCCAAAGCTACCTCCACTAAAGCCACCGCCTCCACCGCCGAATCCTCCGCGACCACTGAACAGACTTCCGGCAACAGCACCTCCTGCCACTGCTCCTGATCTGCTGTAACGCGGGATGGTGGTGTTTTTATGTTCCTCATAACCACAGAATTTGCATTTGTAGGTTGTTCTTTCTGTGCCGGCACTCACATAAGTTGGTGCAACGAGCATATGTTTGTTGTGATAGATAAATGCTTTGGTGTTACATTTCGGACAATCAGAATACATGCTCGGTTTATCGAGTGTAAAAATGGCTTCGTTGCCGCAATCTTTGCATACAAATACGTCATAATCAACGGCATGTAATTGTTCCTCAAACTGTTGCGATACTTTCAGATGCGCATCTTCTTTCCTTTCTGATAGGATGTGCATGGTTCCGTCGCAACTGTTGCAGGCAAAAGGTGCCCTCCGGAATTTTCGCATCATAATTTTTCCGTAAACGGCTGCAGGATAAGTAAATACCGGAACCCCAATCAGGAAAATCAGGAAGAGCGGATTGGATAGCATCAAAATCAGGAACAAACCTATTGCCGGAAAGATGATGTTCATGATGAGCAGGATGCCCGATTTTTCGGTTTTCAGGGCTTTGTATCTGGCCATATTATTCACCAAAGCTGCATTTTTCTTCACTTTGGAAACGGCATTCGACATCCAGATAACAGATATCAATAAAATGATTATGTATACTGCACCCACTAATGGTAAGATTTCACCCCAGGCTACGGGCTCCTTCTTTTCCTCAAATTTTTCGTTACTAAGTACGGAAACAATTCTTTTGGTTCCCTGAATGAATCCTTCATCAATATTGCCGCTTTTAAAATACGGAATCATTTGTTCGTCGCGGATTCTGCCTGCCATGGCATCCGGCATTACACCTTCCAGTCCATAGCCCACTTCTAATCTGATTTTCCGTTGATCCTGTACAAACAAAACGAGCATCCC
>JBILFS010000185.1:0-4924 GCA_044351455.1 Paludibacter sp.
CAGGACCACCCGGAGTAAAGAATACCTTATCGTCTAAAACTACAGGAGCTTCAACAATGCCCCATTTAGGCGTACGGGAAGCATATTTTGCCAACATATCTACCGACCAGATTTTATTTCCTGTAGCTGCATCCATACAAATTGCATCACCATAACCCGATGCCATGTAAAGTTTTTTCTGATAATACACCAATGTGGCACGGGCTCCCGCGTATGATTTAGTCCAATCATTCCCATATTCAGTTTTCCAAAGTAGTTTTCCTTGCATGTCGAGACAAAAAACCAATCCCTGACTTTCTGCAAGACCAGTTGTGAAAATTTTCCCTTCAGCAATCGTCACCGAAGAAAATCCCTTAACAAGACCTTCGAAACTCCAAAGTAACTGCGGACCTTCCGCAGGCCATTCCTTCAACAAACCTGTTTCGTTGTAAATGCCACTCCGGCTTTCACCGCGCCATTGAAACAAATCAGTTGCATTCAGTTGAACATGCAACTGAAAAATCAGCAGGATAGAAATAAAAAATTTAAACTTCATAATGGTGTATTTCTAATTGTAAAGAATAATTTGTGTTATTTGTTTAGGCAAAAATATCCGGTATTTTTAAAAGTTATTGCATTAATATTACTGATTTTATATACTATTTTGATATTAAGCTCTTTCCATCTAAAGTCTAAAGTTGAAAAAATGCAGATACAGCAATATTTTCAACGATAATCATTTATACTTTACAGGAAGCTAAGGCAGCAACCAACATTCAAATATACACATAAAATCCCCACACAAATTTAATTTAAAATTTATGTGAGGATTTAGTCAAACCAGTTGATATTATTTCAAATTTTTAAGAGGAATTCTGGTTGTTGCCAAACTTTCTTTATTAATAGAATAAGCTACGATAAGGTAGTCACCGGAAATTATGGAGTGAGGATATTGATAACCCAAATTTTTAGCACGACCGGTTTTATCAACTTCGCCAGAGTCTCCGCTACGAACTATAAAAGCTTTATCGAACTTTTTGCCATCTTCCGAAATTGATAATACAAGTGGATTTCTGCCATGCTTATACGGATTATTTACCACATAACTTCTTCCATCAGGTAAGTTACCTACACATGCACGGCTACCACAATCGGGGAAATTGGTTTTTTCAAGATCAGTCCATGATTTTCCTTTGTCATAACTAAACTGAGCATTTATATTATCGTCTTTAATTCGCCATAATCTGGCATAAGCTCCGTTCTTCATTAAATAAGCATAAGTTGGCTCATGTCCTTTAACACCTTTAGGTGATTTCCAATCTGCATGTACTTTACCATCTAATTGCACCCAGCCTTTGTGGTAGAAATCCCATTGAGGCATATGTAATGGATCTTTTAGATATTCCATTATTCTTACACCTAAATCCTTTTTATATTCTAAATTATTATACAGATTCAGGTTAATTGCATTTGGAGTTATTTTGCTTAAATCAGGAACATCTTCATTCAACCAAAAGATATCTCCAAGATTTCCTTTGCTATCAATTTCACGGGCAATTCTGCCAATACCAACTGCATTTATGCCTTTTGCAACTTCGGCAATAGCATATAGTTTTCCATCAATCTTAGCAAATCCATTAGCACACATTTCAAGATGGTAAAAGCCACAATTGTCATTTCTATATGAGTCCTTATTATCTTTAATACCACTTCCACATTTATCATGAGGACGATGGCCAAGTAAAGGATTTTCTAAATTTGAAACCTTTATTCTATTTTTGTCTTCATTTTGAGGGTTCCGAATTGGCACCTCCATAGGAGGGAATAATACAGCTCCATATTTCGTTCCATGCTCAATTTTAGGATTAGGGTTTATCCATGTTTTTCCATTATCTTTCGAAATGGCATATCGAACATATTGACCAGGAGAATCTTCATCTGCAAAATGATTGCTCCAGGTAAGAACAACAACTCCATTCAAAGTCGCTAAATGAGCATGATGTGAGTAGGTTCCGAGATAAGGCTGCTCAAGCTTGGCTCTATTAGTTGGCACATCATAAAGTACAAATATTTCAGCATCTTTTGCCATGGGTAACCCAAGGTTTGGTAGTTGATCTTCAATCAGAGTTGGTGGGCAAAATGTTATTTCTTCGCCTTTATCCTTCTGAGCCATTAATACTACATAACTACACATTAAAATTGCAGTCAGGAAAAATTTGTTAATCTTTAATTTTATCATGATAATTTTTATTTAAAATTGTTTATAAAAATATTTATTCTTCTATTTCACACGTATAGGTTCTGTTGCCAAATCACCAATGAGCACATTACTCATCACAATATTTTCAGCGTTTTCCATACTTATCCCATTTTTTGCCCAATTTATAGTGATATTCTTAAAATAAATATCACGAATATATTTATCTTTGAATCCTTGTATCACAATCCCTGTTCCGGTAGCTTTTTTACACCTGACATTTTCAAAATATATATTTGAAATATCACTGACATGCCCTTCTCCTTCGTTGTGATACGTGGTGCTAATATATAAGCAGTCAAGCACTTCACCGAAATCAACGTTTTTAACAAACACATTTCGAATAAACCCACCTCTGTTCGGGTTCGATTTAAGATAAATACCTCTCATTAACTTTCCTGTGTGTGTACAATCCTGAATAAAGATATTTTGAACTCCGGCTGACATTTCACTTCCGATTGCAATGGCAGGTTTTCCCTGGAAACTACAATTACGAATAAGGATATTTTCAGTAAGAACATCAGATGCTCTGCCATCATCGTCGCGTCCTGCTTTAATGGCAATATTGTCATCGTGATTATTAAACTTTACATCTTCTATTAACACATAGCGCGAATATTCGGGGTCAATACCATCATTATTCAAATTTTGAGCATCATAACTCACACCTCTTACAATTACATTCGTACATTTTAATAAATGCAAACACCAAAATGGAGAATCTTCCATTTTAACACCTTCGACTTTAACATTTCTACAATCATAAAACTGAATAAGATGAGGTCGCAAATAATGTCCATTGCCAAAAATTCTTTGGTCTATTGGTATTCTACGGTGATTCATATCCCTACTAAGTAGCCTGTCATTTTTTTCTTTCTCCACCCATTGTATCCAGGTTTGTGAGGCTTCTCCATCAATAACACCTTTTCCTGTTATGCTTACATTGCTGCAATTGTAAGCATAGATAAACGGACTATAATTATAAATAAATGTTCCTTCCCAACTTGATTTTACAACCGGCAGATAATCTTCCGGATTGGAACCAAAACGTAATAAAGCACCTTCTTCAAGATGTAAATCCATATTCGAAATCAAATGAATCGGTCCATTTATCAAATATATGCCTTTTGGTACAACTAATTTGCCGCCGCCGCTTTTCTTAATCGCTTTGATTGCTTTTTGAAAGGCAATTTTGTTATCCGTTTTTGAATTTCCTACACCTCCAAATTTTGTTATCAAAAATGTTTTATCAGGTATAACTGGCTCACTGATACTATCTAATATACTTTCAACAGTTACTTTTGCCAATTGATTAAGAGGATTAATCGCAAAACTACTGTTCACGTTTAATATAAGCAGCAAAGAAATTATTGAAATAAAAATACGCTGAATCATGATTTTTTATGTTTTAATAATTTGTCTTTAATATTGAATTTTACTTGTTAGTTTTATAAAAATTGACAGGATCTTTACTGAAGATATCTTTAATGATACTCATGTTAAACTTTGATTCCCTTGAATAAAAATATATACCGTTTTGTTCCGATTCCACATCCGTTAATTGTGTATAACAAAAACCGACACAGTCTTTTAAGGAAAGTACCACCTCAACATGGGCTTTTAATCGTTCGTAATAAGCCTCCAAAGTTCCGGGTGGTTCTCCATAACCCCATGATTGTTTTGAATTGTCCTGATTGGCCGGATTCCATTTTATTCCACCAAACTCATCAACAATAAATGGTTCCCCATCGTACCTACAACAGAATTCCCGATGTTCTGTAAATGGTTTCCCATCTTCAACAGAGGATAACAATTGTTTAAGAACCTGTGGGTCTTGTTTGTAACAATGTCCTGACCAAATATCGGTTTTAATATGTAAGAAACCACTAACATCATTCACCGGTCTGACAGGGTCGAGTTTTTTAGTCAAATCATAAATATCAATCACCAGTCTATCATGTTGTTTTCGTAAATCGGGTACATATCTTACTTTTTCATCCAGAGTAAATATCGACTCGTTGAATGGTGTCCAAATAATTATAGAAGGATGATTTCTGTCTCTTTCCACAATTTCAGTCCATTCTGTGATGAAATTGCGAGCAGCAATAGGGTTATTAGCATCCATTCCCCAACTTGCCGATTCGCCCCAGGTGATATAACCCAACTTATCAGCCCAATAATGGTATCTCTCTTCAAAAACCTTTTGATGTAATCTGGCACCATTAAATCCGGCGTTCATCGCTAACTGAATGTCATTTTTTAACGCATTATCGGAGGGAGCAGTCCAAATGCCATCAGGATAAAAACCCTGATCAAGAACCAACCGTTGGTAAAAAGGAACATTGTTCAGAAATACTTTGTTACCTTCAATATGAATTTTGCGCATTCCCGCATATGATTTTACATGCTCTAACAACTTACCTGAAGCATCATGTAAATCATATTCAATATCGTATAAAAACGGACTTTGTGGTGACCAGGTCTTTATCTTATCTAACTGAAGTGAACAGACTTTTCCATCACCGGACACAAAGGTTTTTGTAGCAACAGTTTTCCCATTCTCTTTGATGGAAATTTTAAACGTATTTCCTTTTTTATTTCCATAAAACTGAGGAATAAAATCAAATTTCTTTTGATCCAAATCAGGCAATATCTGACATTTTTGAAGTCCCTCTTTTGAAACGGCTT
>JBILFS010000161.1:0-5334 GCA_044351455.1 Paludibacter sp.
ACAATTTACTTTCGGGACAAAATGGAACAATGATTTTTCCGGAGAAACCCTGACTTGTACGAAAGCCTTGTTCAACCCCTGAATTTCCAAAATCAAATTCAAAGCTCCATTCACCATTCAAATTTATCCATTCATCACGTTGAAATTGAGGGCGTGGATACTCGGGACGTGGAATAGATTCATTTGCTGCTACAATGTAATTTTGACATAACAATAGGTTAATCAAAATTATTATTGCTTTTAAATACTGATTTAATTTCATTTTTTTAGTTTATAACAATCTAAATGGATGAAGCATATTACTAACAATTTGTAACCCCTTTTTTTAAAATTATATTTCCGTATTTGGCTGTTTCGCCGGTCATAACAACGGCAAAGGCGTTTCTGGAACGATCATAAAATTCGAAACGTTCAATACGCTCAATTAATTTGATATGTGGGTTTGTTTTTTGAATACTTTTCAAATAATTATTTTCCACATTGGGATCTAATACATCTCCGTTTGTAGCTTCCATCATGAATAATGCAGAATTTACAAAAGTATCTAATTCAAAAAGGGGAAGAATTGCAGACAGTAAATCAGGAATTTTAATTCCATCGCAACGCAAAATACGTTCATTTAATGATTCTCCCGGAAAGTGAGCATCAGCAAGTACAATTTCATCTCCATGTCCCATGCGTGATAAAACAGCAAGCAAATCAGGGCTAATTAAAGGCGAAATTCCTTTTAACATAACAATCAATTTATAAGTTGTTTAAATATTTATTTACAAAATTACACCTTCGGGTATGTCGCTCAAATCTTTACATATCCAATCAGCTTCCGTTAGCCTTTCTTCCAGGAAGCTGGTTGTTAAGGCGAGGCATTTAGATCCCGCTGATTTTGCTGCAGAGACTCCACTTACAGCATCCTCTACAACCAAACATTCGGCAGGGTTAAGCCCCAGTTTTTTGGCAGCCAATATATAAATATCCGGAAATGGTTTTTTGCGTTCCACATCTTGTCCGTTCACAATGGCTTGAAATATGTTAGCATCAAGACCAATTTCTCTCAGATTAATCAATATCTTAACCTGGTCAGCGCTACTGGCAATTGCCATTTTCAACCCTTTATTTTGGCATTGTTGTATAAAATCATGTACACCCGGTAGAGCGCGAAGTTTTCCTTGTGTTATTTGTTCATAAATGGCGTAAGTTCGGGCTTTATCGCGTTCAATTTCTACTATAAAACCATTCAGCTCGCCAATGCCGGAAATATATTTATTTTCGCCCATGCCCACAAAATGTAAAGCATCTTCGGGTTTAACTGTTACGCCATGTTCGGCAAACATCAGTTGAGTTGCTTCAAAAATGTACTTTTCCGAATCAACCAAAACACCATCCATATCAAAGAGAACACCTTTTAACATTTTGTTTGTATTAATTTTCCAAACTTCTGATATTGAAGAAACAAGTCCTTATATTTTTCTGTGTTTTCAGAATCTGGATGATACGTCTTTTCAATTCCCTGTCCCATTGCAGCTTGTGCTTCAGTAATATTTGGATAAATGCCGGCTACAACGGCGGCATACATTGCTGCACCCAAGGCACAAGTTTGCTCCGAAGCTACTACTTCAATTGGCATATTCAATACATCTGACAAAATCTGCATAATAAATGGCGATTTTTTAGCTACACCGCCCAAAGCAATTACTCCATCAACACGAACACCTTCACTCAAAAAACGGTCGATAATGGCTTTCGAGCCAAAGACTGTTGCTTCAACCAATGCCCTGAAAATGCGAGGTGCATCCGAACCTAAATTCAAACCCATGATTGCACCTTTCAATGTTTGATCAGCATCGGGCGTACGCCGACCGTTCATCCAATCAAGAGCAATAATGCCACTTTCGTTCACAGGAATTTTCTGTGCTTCTTCTGTAAGGCTAATAATTATTTTTGATGAATAATAAGCTTTTAATTTTTCTTGTTCGTTAACATCTATTATCTCATCTGGAATAAGGATATTTTCAATGGGCCACATCAATAGTTTAATAAACCACGCATATATATCACCAAAAGCCGATTGGCCGGCTTCCATGCCCTCAAAGTCTGGAATAATTGAACCATCTACCTGACCGCAAATACCTCTTACGAGTGTGTTTTTACATTCAACTGTGGGTACAACCAACATATCGCACGTAGAAGTACCAATAACTTTACTTAAATAATACGGTTTTATTTCACCACCTACAGCACCTATGTGCGCATCGAAGGCACCAACTCCAATTTTAACGGATTGACTCAATCCCAATCTATCAGCCCATTCATGACTTAAATTCCCAACAAGTTCATCGGCAGTAAAGGTTTCTGTTGGAAGCCTGTTTTTAACATCAACAAGTCGAGTGTCTAATTTTGAAAAAAAATCGGATGATGGAAATCCACCCCACTCTGCATGCCACAATGCCTTGTGTCCGGCCGCACAACGACTTCTTTTCAGGGTATTAGGATTAGTATTCCCAACAAGTAAAGCCGGCAACCAATCGCAATGCTCTACCCAGGAATAGGCTGATTTTTGAATTGATTGGTCAATTCGCATCGTTCTTAATATCTTTGCCCAATACCATTCAGAAGAATAAATTCCACCGGAATATTTTGTATAATCAACTCCTCCCCAAGTGCGACAAACCTTATTTATTTCGTCGGCTTCGGCTATTGCAGTATGATCTTTCCATAAAATAAACATTGCATTAGGATTTTCAGCAAATTCAGGCGTTAAGGATAATGGCACTCCAAGTTCGTTAACAGCAACCGGGGTTGAGCCGGTTGTGTCAATTGATATTGCTTTAACATTAGCTACTGCTTCTGGAAATTTTCTCAAAACTTCACATACAGTGAATTCCAATCCTTCGATATAGTCGAGCGGATGTTGACGAAACTGATTTTTTTGTGCATCGCAATACATGCCTTTCTTCCAACGTGGATATTCAAAAACGGCACTCGCTTCTTCTTTTCCGGTGTTACAATTTACTAATAAAGCACGTACTGAATCAGTTCCGTAGTCAACACCAATGGTATAATTAATTGTTTCTCTCATGAAAATCGTATTTTTTTTATTTCTGTTTATTTCTTTATCAACCAAATTTCTGATAATGAAACACCACGCATAATATTTGTTGTATCCTGAACCCAATTTAGCTGCAATGTACCATCTTTTGTTGAAACTTCAGGAATCTGAAAAGTGAGCGCGATTCCGTTGTTTTTTTCAATAAAATCGTGAATAATCAAACCATCATCTGTACTGCATTTTAACTTGATATCAAAAGGTCCGTTATAAACTACTTTTATTTCGTATTTTGCTGATTTATCCAAATCATTCCACTGCATAATTAAAGTATTATCGTATCTACATAAAATACTGGTTAGTTGTGAATGGCGCCTGTTAGAATTTGATTTATTATCAACCCATTCGATTGGCGAATATACAAAACCGGGGTCTTCTTTCCACTGTTTTTGTCTTACCAAATGCGGTTGTTTGCCTTCAAGACCTAAATCGTCATAATAACCTCCATCTCCGGGATCCTCATAATTAACTATTGCCAATAAATCTGTTATGCTTTTGGCTTTTTGCAATTGATCAATTATCCAATACCTGTCGTTAAACGAAGTATAAATATTATCCACAATATCCTGAATATCTCCAAATTTACCGGATAGACCCATTGCCTTTAGTTCAGTTTGAAACTCATCCTTTGACTGAAACTCTTTGTCAACCCGGTCGAAATTACTTTTAACTTTTTGAATTGTAAGTGGCAGGTTATCATTAGCGTTCGCAATTATTTTATAAGCTTCTTTTTCAAGTTGCATCTCAAAGTCATATTTGCGCTTTATTTGTGCATCGATACGCGCTTTGTACAGATACATTTCTACCCTCCGGTTTTTTTGTGGACCACCAATGCATTCAGCAATTTGGGTCCAGTAATGCAAAGCCTCTTCACAGGATGAGTTGTTTTTGAGTTGTCCAGTCCAGTTTTGTTCTAATAATTGCAATCCCTTTACAACATAAGATGTGGCTTTATTCAAAAATTCTTCCTTTGTCATCTTCTTTTCACTTTCAAGTTCTTTTGGTAACTTAATAAATGAGTGCGCAAAAAACACTTTTGCATAAGAAGTTAAAATTGAATTAATATCGGCGTCAGCATTCCAGCCAGCTGCACTTATAACAAATTTATTCAGGTCATTAAATGAGCCCGTATGGTTATACGGAAGATTTCCAACCGAATTATTGCGTGTTGCTTTATAAATATCCAACATCATGGTTGGCATCATATAAATACTTTGATTTCGTGGCCAAACAATTGAAAACACTCTATCCCATTGTGGAATAGGATATTGCGACCATCGGGGATGACAAATATCCGGAAAGTGCCGGATTATATATTGTGGCGGTAAATCTGCTCTTATTTCATTAATTCCCCTTTTTGTCCAGGGTCCATACACCATTCCATGCAAATAGGTTGGTTGCTTTTCGTTGATAAATTTAAAAATATAATCGTCAAAATCTTTGGCATGATCATCCAGGCATTGATTAGAATACCACCATTTAGAGCCCGGATTTCCTTTCAAAATCAATGGAATAACTCTGTCTAAATAAGGAAAAAAAAGTTGCGGTTGTGCTGCTCCTGCTGCATCGCCTCCATAAGAAGTGATATGGTCAATTCCCGAATATTTTTTGAAAAATGATTTTATCGAATCGTCAGTCTTTGTATTTAAATCGATAACATCCTGACATTTAAGCTTTACAAATAAATCAATTCCGAGTCCTTCCAGATATTCATCAACCAATTCCGGCTGTGTGGGTTCAAATCCATTTGTACCAAAAATCAACATGTCGTTTACAAACTGTTGATTAACTTCAGGCTTACTCCAATCGTTAAATCCATCTTTGCCCTGTGAGTTTTTAATTATTTGTTGCGCTCTCAGTTTATCAGAAGGAGATGAAGATATTACCAACTTTTGAGGAATAGAAATGTAATTAGCAGAAAGATATAATTCCTGAATAAGCCTTCCTGCACCGAATAAAATTCCGCGGTAATCGGATCCGGCAATAGTAATTACTGTATTTTTTTTATCCTCATCATTAAGCCATAAAACGAAAGATTCATCATAGTTTTTAAAATTGACACCTTTCGGAAGTTTGGTATCTTTGGTTAAAGTTAAAATAATTTTTGTTGCTTTCTTGTTTTTTATATTAGTTGAAATAGGTAGTCTAATCCCTGTTCTGTTATATATCTCAGCCTGTAATAATAAGGCAGTGCTATACTTTTTAGTATCTTTAACGTCGACATTTATAAT
>JBILFS010000317.1:0-3307 GCA_044351455.1 Paludibacter sp.
ACCCTGAATGATCAGTCGCTGGGGTCGGCTTTAATCGACAATGCCCGAATTATTAATCCATCGGTTATCAGGAGTAATCTTGTAAATAAATATGCAGAAAATGATTCGCTCAATCTGGCTGTCCCGAATTTTGAACAGTATATTTCAGAATTTATACAAAAAACATCCTTTGTTCCGGTTAAAGTGATTACTTATCCCGCTGTTGGTGCTTTCGGTTCAAACATCTTACATGATACTGTAAATGTAGTTGATATCAGTAAATCATACAGTTTGAAAGCAGATTTGCCTACAGGCAATGCACTGAAAGTGGTTATTAAAAACGGACTCTGGCATTTTGTGGTTATACCTGCTCCGGTAAACTGGACTTTTACTTCTTACAATCAGGTTTCTCAATCACAGATATTTACAGTCGGTGAGGCCGCTAAACCCAATGATCTGGATATCCGCTTTGCAACCAAAGGCAAAGTGCAGATTGAATATTATGAGAATAATGCGCTTGTGCCTACGCGTGTTAAAGAACTGACCGTGAGAGATCCGAATGAAGTGCCTGTGAATCAGAAAGTTTACAGTTATCCGTACTGGAGCGATGACATTAAATACTACAATATTCTGAGTGACTCACTCCGGACAACGCATGCCGGAAAGGTTTACGCCATGAGAGCTCATATTCCTGCCGGAAAATCACTGAAAGTTGTGATGAAGGCGGCGAGCAAAGGATGGGTGGAAGAAGCCGACGGTAAAAATCAGGGTTGGACAGTTTCGCCTTTTGATCAGGTTTCGAAAAGTCAGACTTTTACCACCGATAAACAGCTTGCTGATATGGGCATTGTGATAACTGGTGCCGGACCGGTAACTATTGAACTCTATGAAAATAACAGTGTCAGTCCCACAAAAATTAAAACTTTGAATTAATTTTCTTATCTATTATAAACAAATAAATCCTGTTTTTTATGAAAAAAATCTTTCTGATGCTTGCCATTTCCGGTATAGCAGTAATGGCATCCGCCACCGACTTTTACGTAGCCGAATCATTCGACAACACCAACAACAAGTTTAACACCATCAGTGCGGCGATTGCGGCGGCAAGTAATGGGGATAGAATTTACATCCAGGATAAACCGGGTGCGGGGTATGTGGAGGATTTGAATATCGATAAAAGCATTTCGCTGATTAATATGAATAATAATGAGAAGTTTACGGTGACGGGAGATGTTTCGTCAAATGTATATACTGGTGAACTGTCAATTGTGATTTCTGGTATAAATATGACAGGTACAATTAATTTAAGTCATAATTTAAAAATATTGAATTCTACAATAAAAACAATATTGAGTGCAAAAAATATAACTTTAGTAAATTCTCAAATCAGTACATTTAGATTGAATAAGGGAACAGCAAAACTTTATGGTAATACTATTACTAATTATGCAAGTTTTGATAATTCAACAAATAGTCCATCCAAAATTGATACAACAGTTATTGTTGGAAATGTTTTTAATTATACTGTTGAATTTAATTTGAAAAATTCAAAAATTTACATACACAACAATATGTTTTTTCAGAATACTTTGAGACTAATGGAGTCGACGATGAGTTGCATAAAATTAGAAGAAGGAGATTACGAAATTTACAATAACACCTTCTACAACAAGGCAGCGATAAGCATAAGTCACCCATTTATAATCTTTGGTCTACAAGGAGGAGGAAAGATAATTCGAATTCATGATAATGTGTTTTGGGGAGACGCCGCAAAAAATCCTACCCATTTAATTATGTCAGAAGAAAGTGGACAGCACAATGTAACTCTCATTTTCAAGAACAATTATTATGATGTTGTTACCCCAAATTTTAAAAAATATACAGGGGCATTTACTGATTTTGAAGATAATTTCAGAGGAGCAAATATCCAAATTGATATTAATACCTTTATCACCACCGGCGACAACATCAACGCCGGCGATCCCGACCCTCTCATGAGCGATTTGGATTTAACACGCAACGATGCCGGCTGTCATGGTGGGCCGAATAGCATCAGCAATTATTTTCCTCAGGATGATAACGGTGCCAGGGTTTACAAAATTGAAATGCCCCGCCGTTTTTTCACAGGAAGTAATGTGAATATCAAAGCATTCGGAGTTGATAAATAACGGTAATTCAAATCTAAAATGAAACGAATTATAGTATTTGTCCTCTTGTTGGGCTTGTATAGTACCGGTTTTGCACAGATAACGCGTGGTGAGTTTTTCTGGGACAACGACCCGGGCTTAGGGAATGCAACTGACCTATCTGCCGAAGATGGTAGTTTCGACAATCAATTAGAAGTAATGGTTCATCAGAGCATTCCTTCTTTAGCAGAAGGTATGCATGTTTTGCATGTACGCATTATGGACAACCAAAACAACTGGAGTCCGGTGTTTAAAACTTTGGTGCGGATAGATAAGAGCTTTTCAAATACGAGAGTTCCTCAAATTCAGGCTGCGGAATATTTTTTCGATACTGATCCCGGCGAGCGCAACGGAATACCTATGATTGCCTTTGATGGTGATTATAATGATGCACTTGAAACAGCAACCTGGCCAATTCTTCAGCAACTTTCAGCAGGTACTCATGTTCTGGGCGTAAGAGTCAGAGGGGCTAACAACAACTGGAGTCCGGTATTTAAGACGGTATTCAGGGTGGATGGTGATTTTGATAACTTAAAAACTCCCCGTATTCAGGCTGCCGAGTATTTTTTCGATACTGACCCCGGTGAGCGCAACGGAATACCCATGATTGCATTTGATGGTGATTATAACAATGCATTGGAAACAGCCACATGGCCAATTCTTCAGCAACTTGCAGTAGGTACTCATGTTCTGGGCGTAAGAGTCAGAGGGGCTAACAACAACTGGAGTCCGGTATTTAAGACGGTATTCAGGGTGGATGGTGATTTTGTTAACTGGAAAGCTCCCCGCATTCAGGCTGCTGAGTTTTATATCGACTCCGACCCCGGTGAAGGAAACGGAATTCCTGCCATGGCGTTCGATGGAGATTTTAATGATGCCTTAGAAACTATTCAGGGGAATCTTTCGGATATTGGGGAAGGTTTACATAAGATTGGAGTTCGCATTCAGAATGTAAACAATATCTGGAGTAAGGCATTTGAAACTGTTTTCTTAGCGGAAGCCTGCCCGGAAATTTCCATCACCGGAGTATCGGATACTACCATTTGTGCAGGACAAAGTTTAGAGATTTCTGCACCAGCTGGTTTCAAAAATTATGCCTGGAGCCATGGCGACAGCACAATCACGGCTACAATTAAGAAACA
>JBILFS010000024.1:0-11572 GCA_044351455.1 Paludibacter sp.
TATGTCCTCTCTGACTACTTCCCTGATGAAATCCTTTTTGAAGGGCTCTAATCGTTTGTCAATATGGGCAACTACTTCATCCTGATTGGTACTCTCTTCAAAACCTTTATCCTTGTAAATTCTGTTTTCGATGAAAATCTTTTCCAATGACGTAAAGAAAAGCTGCTCCAGTAATTCATCCCGCTGAATTTTAAGTTCCATCTCCAGCAAATCCTTGGTATGTTCACAACTGATCCGCAACATTTCACTTACACCAAGGAATCGCGGACGTTTGTTATGAATCACACAGCAGTTCGGAGAAATGCTCAATTCGCAATCGGTAAAAGCATACAAGGCATCAATGGTTTTATCAGAAGACGAACCGGGCTGCAAATGAACCAGAATTTCTACAAATTCAGAGGTATTATCATCAATTTTTCTGATTTTTATCTTTCCTTTTTCAGATGCTTTGATGATGGATTCTATCAGTTTGGTCGTATTACTTCCGAAAGGAATTTCTGTAATGACTAATGTTTTATTGTCATACTTTCCGATTTTAGCTCTGATTTTAACCGCTCCTCCCCTTTCACCATCATTGTAACGACTTACATCAATTGAACCACCGGTCTGAAAATCAGGAAATAAAACAAAATCTTCTCCCTGCAGATGTGCAATACAGGCATCAATTAATTCATTGAAATTATGCGGTAGAATTTTAGAATTTAAACCTACTGCAATCCCCTCAACGCCCTGGGCTAATAAAAGCGGGAATTTTACAGGCAAAGTGATGGGTTCTTTATTTCTCCCATCATAAGAAAGTTTCCAATCAGTTGTTTTGGGATTGAAAACCACATCCAGCGCAAATTTCGACAAACGGGCCTCGATATAACGTGGCGCTGCGGCTCCATCACCTGTCAGGATATTTCCCCAGTTCCCCTGGCAATCAATCAGAATATCTTTCTGACCAAGTTGCACCAATGCATCACCAATGGACGCATCACCGTGCGGGTGAAACTGCATGGTATGACCAACCACGTTGGCCACTTTGTTATATCGTCCATCATCAAGACGTTTCATTGAATGAAGAATACGTCTCTGTACTGGTTTCAGTCCGTCATAAATATCCGGCACAGCACGCTCCAGAATTACATAAGAAGCGTAATCCAGAAACCAGTTTTGATACATTCCCGACAAATGGTGTTTGATTGCATCGTCGGTTATTTTGGGCACTTTGTAGGAAGAATGAGCCTCCGTACCGGGATTTTCATCCTTCTTTTCCACATCTGAAATTTCATCAGCATCTGGTTCAGCATCAATTATTTCGTCGGTACTCATTGGAAAGTATTATTTTTAAGTCTTTTATACTGTTTTTTCTAAATTTCAACCCACAAAAATACAAAAAAAACAGTAACTTTGCATGCTAATTTTTCAACAATTTATATTGATGAAATTATCAAGTTGATTCATAAACAATTATAGAATATGGCTTCACAAGAAGATGTTTTTAAAAAACTGATTGCTCATTGTAAGGAATATGGTTTTGTGTTCCCTTCGAGCGAAATTTACGACGGACTGGGTGCGGTTTACGACTACGGTCAGAATGGTGTGGAACTGAAAAACAACATCAAAAAATACTGGTGGGACAGCATGGTGTTGCTCAACGAAAACGTGGTAGGTATCGATGCAGCTATTTTCATGCATCCTACAACCTGGAAAGCTTCCGGTCATGTGGATGCATTCAACGACCCGCTCATCGACAACAAAGACAGCAAAAAACGTTATCGTGCTGATGTTCTGATTGAGGAATTGCTGGCCAAATATGATGACAAAATTGAAAAAGAAGTTGAAAAGGCCGCAAAAAGATTCGGGGATAAATTTGATGAAGCAGTATTCCGTTCAACCAATGAAAGGGTTTTGGAAAACCAGGCAAAACGCAATGAAATTCATGCCCGTTTTGTTAAAGCTTTGAACGATTCAAACTTAGATGAACTGAAGCAAATCATTGTGGATTATGAAGTGGTTTGTCCGATCAGTGGCACTAAAAACTGGACTGATGTTCGTCAGTTTAACCTCATGTTCTCTACTGAAATGGGATCAACTGCTGATGCTGCGATGAAAATCTATCTCCGTCCGGAAACAGCACAGGGAATTTTTGTAAACTACCTGAATGTGCAAAAAACCGGCCGCATGAAAATCCCTTTCGGTATTGCACAGATTGGAAAAGCATTCCGCAACGAAATTGTAGCCCGTCAGTTTATTTTCCGCATGCGTGAATTTGAACAGATGGAGATGCAGTTCTTTGTTCGTCCGGGCGAAGAAATGCAATGGTTTGAATATTGGAAACATTGGCGTTTACGCTGGCACAAAGCTCTTGGTCTGGGTGACCACAAATACCGCTACCACGACCACGACAAACTTGCGCATTATGCCAATGCCGCTACCGATATTGAATTTGAAATGCCTTTTGGATTCAAGGAAGTGGAAGGAATCCATTCCAGAACAGATTTCGATTTGGGAAGTCATGAGAAATTCTCAGGCAAGAATATCAAATATTTCGATCCTGAATTAAATCAGTCATATACGCCATACGTCGTAGAAACTTCTATTGGTGTAGATCGTACATTCCTGTCGATTATGGCTGCATCTTATACTGAGGAAGCTTTGGAAGGCGGTGACAGTCGTGTTGTATTGAAATTACCACCAGTGCTCGCTCCTGTAAAAGCAGCCATCCTGCCTTTGGTAAAAAAAGACGGTCTTCCCGAAAAAGCCCGCGAAATTATGAATGATCTGAAGTTCGATTTCAAATGTGTTTACGATGAAAAAGACTCCATTGGTAAGAGATACCGTCGACAGGATGCCGTAGGGACTCCTTTCTGCATCACGGTAGATCATCAAACATTGGAAGACAACACAGTTACCATCCGTCACCGCGACAGCATGTCACAGGAAAGAGTAGCTGTATCAGCACTTCAAAACATCATTGGAGAGTTGGTAAACATGAAGAATTTGTTCAGAAAAATCGTAGAATAAACCCAAAAAGCACATGCATAAAGCAACAATTCTCAGGATGAAATGGTTTGTAGACAATTTCATTCCTGAGAATTTCACATCAAAATTGAAAGTTTTAGACATTGGCAGTTACAATGTAAACGGCAGTTACAAGGACCTTTTCGACCCCGAAAAATTTGAATATACAGGTCTGGATATCGAAAAGGGCCCGAATGTGGATATCGTGGTAAAAAATCCTTATGTCTGGGAAGAAGTTGAAACCGATAGCTATGACATTGTCATATCCGGACAAACATTCGAACATGCCGAATTCTTTTGGGTTACGATGTCGGAAATGACAAGGGTACTTAAGAAAGATGGTTTGTTGTGCATTATTGCACCGAACGTTTTGCAGGAACACCGCTACCCGGTCGACTGTTACCGTTTTTACAGTGATGGCATGGTAGCACTTTGCAGATATGTTTCCATAGAGCCATTGCATGCTCATACCAATTGTGCCCCTGCCAATGCCGATCCGGTTTGGTACAGCAATGCGCAAACCGACACCATGCTGGTTGCCCGTAAACCCTATGCCGGCAAAACCATCTATCTCAATCTGAAGGAATACAACTGCAAACCCGCTGATCAACAGCAACTAAAAAGTGGTTTAATCCCTTACAGGGAGAAGAATTTCATTTTCAGACATTTAAGAAAATATCTAAACAACAGGGATTACAAAAAACAGCAAATGTAGTTTTAAATAAATCTATCAGGAAAAGCTATCAGAAAAAACTGATGGCTTTTTATATATAAACACAAGAAATTGTTTGAATTTACGTTTACTTAAAAAAACAAATCTATATGAAAAAGCTTAGTATCATCCTTTTGATTTTTGTATCCCTGTTTTCATGCGCGCCTAAGAGTGCAGAAGAAGTTGGTTCGGATGGAGTTGCCTATGACATGGCTGTTTCTCAGGACAAAGCATTAGAAGAAGAAATTGAGGTCATGCAAACTGCAGAGGATGTTCAAAATTCATCCCCGGGCAGCGACAAAGTTGTTATCAGAAAAAAAATCATCAAAGATGGCCGGATGGGTATTGAAGTCAATGACCTGAACTTAGCCAAATCAAAAGTCGATTCTCTGCTTAAAATTCATGGAGCATATTACGACAACGAAGAACTGACCAATAATGGAGGCAACAGCATTTATTCATTGAAAATCAGAATACCTTCGGCCAGATTCGAGAAGTTTCTGACTCAAACGGAAAAAGGAGAAAAGAAAATCCTGTACAAAGAAATAAAGGCACAGGATGTAACAGAAGAATTCATTGATTTAGAAACAAGACTCGGCAATAAAAAAAGTTATGTTGCACAATATAAAAACCTTTTGTCGAGGGCTAAAAATGTTGAAGAAATCCTGCAGATTCAGGAGAAATTAAGAGTTCTGGAAGAAGAAATCGAGAGCACAACAGGCAGATTGCGGTATCTGAACGATCAGGTGGATTTCAGTACACTGGAATTAAATCTCATCAAAGAAAATGACTTTAAATTTACTCCGGAAAACAGGGCTAAGTTCTCTGAAAGACTAAAACAATCACTTTCAGGCGGCTGGTATAATTTAGTTGATTTCATGCTTGCTTTGTTAAGTAATTGGGCATTGCTGATATTGTTTGGCGTAATACTATATTTTCTGGTTAAAGCATGGAGAAAAAGGAAAGCTAAAAAGGCAAAAAAATCCTGAAATCTGCAACACTTCACCAACTTTCTGCATCATCACAGAAAACCATTCAAAAATGAAAAAACTGCATTTTTTAATTTTGTTATTTTCAGCCGGAATTTTATTCAGTTGCGATGATGATATCAACCATCCAATGGTTAGTACGGATCAATTAATTGGGCATTGGGTAAATCCTGAATATGTCGATTCCTTTTGGGTATATACCAAATCCACTGAGTTGAAGGCTGATGATTACGGATTTACGTTTAAGGCAGGGAAGTCGTTTGTGGAAAGGAAAAATGCGGGTTGGTGCGGAACACCTCCGATTACCTATGGCGATTTTGACGGAATCTGGAATGTGAATGATTCCACAATCAACATTACTGTAGAATATTGGGGTGGAGAAGCAGATTATCAGTGGAAGGTGATTTCTATCAACAATAAAAATCTGAAAATCTACAAACTGAAGGAAGATTATAAAATGAAGGGAAATCCGTAATTATCGCATTTCCCTTCCTCTGTTTATTTTTTATAATAGCCTTTTGCCTCTTCCAGCACCACTTTCATTTGCTGTATTCTGTTAGCATCAGAGGGGTGTGTACTCATAAATTCCACGGCAGAAGCCGATTTGCCGGCAGCCATGCGTTCCCAGAATAAAATGGCTTCCGAGGGATCGTAACCGGCCATCGCCATGAAAATCATACCCAAACGATCGGCTTCGAATTCATGTTTGCGGGAATAAGGCAACATAACACCTACAGTAGCACCCAAACCATACAAAGTATTGATAACATTCCTCGTAGCCTCCGATTTTTTATTCAACAAAATATCGGTAATTTGTGCCCCGTAAACAACCAGCAATTGCTGACTCATTCTTTCGTTACTATGCCGTGCAACAGCATGTGCAATCTCATGTCCCATCACTACCGCAACTCCTGTTTCTGTTTTTGCAAAAGGCATAATTCCTTCAAAAAAAACAACCTTGCCTCCGGGCATGCAAAAGGCATTTACTGTCGAGTCCTTAACCAAACTGAATTCCCATCTCAAATTACTAATCTGATACTCCATTCCGTTTGTTTTGAGGTAACTCTCAACTGCCGCTGCGATTTTTTCGCCGGTACTTCTAACATACCTCAGCGAAACACTATCTTTCGATGCTGGTACAGAATCTACAAATTGTTTATAACTCTGTGCACTAAGCGTAGCCAACTCCGAATCAGAAACCAGTAAAAGTTGCTTTCTTCCTGTTATCATTACCTGCGTACAGGAAGCAAAAAAAACTGCCATCAACAGCCAAAGAATTGATTTTTTCATAACATTCATTTTTACAACTACAAATGTAAAAAAAACTCCTGTTATTTCAATAACTTTGTACTTTTGATGGCAGTTTTTTATGTTTCGGGATTTATCTTATTAATGAACTGCTTTTCGACTGATATTCCTTCAGAAAGAGCTTCCGATTATTTGAATTCAGACTGTTAACTGCTGATGGTCGCGTATATTTATACGTTAATTCAAACGTTTCTTCTTCAATCTGATTTGGAACATTCACATGAACAACTAATTTTACCGAATCTTTTTGGGCATCTTTCAAACTGCTTATGTCGAATGAAGCAACACCCAGAAAATTATACACCGGATAATCATCCCGGTTATTATGCCGGAACTCCAGATGCACTTTACCATCATTGTAAGTCCTGGAATTATCCTTAACCAGATTGATGAAATGAGTTTGATTGTATCCCTGATATAAAAATTCAACATTCAGGTACTTACTACCTACCCAAATATCTCTGACTACTACAGAATCATTGCCAATGCTATCAGCAGTTTGTGGGGTTAACATAAAAATTCCTTTCGTCAGCACTTCATAAACATCATTTAATTTTACATCGTAGTCGTATAGACCCGTTGCGCTTTTATCACTTAAAATGGTATAATTGGCAATAACCCGCTGACCATCTTTAGGTTTATAACCAGTGATTTTAGCTGCTGTCCAAAGCAATTTATTGTTGTCGAGTCTTAAGAAAAAAGTATCATCACCATCGGAATTTTCGACAGTCGCTATAGCTACTTCGAAATCATTGAGTGAATAACCATCGTCATCACTACAGGAAACAAGCAGTACTGTTGTAAATAATAGCGCAAAAAATAATTTAGTCGGTTTCATATCTTCATTATTAAAAATCAATCAGTTTTGAAGCCAATCTGTTTTAATATGCATGACTATCATTGTTAATATCGTCAATATCCGTTCTTTTCTTTTCAAGTGATCTCCATGCAAAAAAGATATATGCCAATACAAAAGGAATTAATAATGACACAATCGACATCGCTTTTAATGTAAATTCACTCGAAGATGAATTCTGAATTGTCAGCGAACTTTGCAAGTCGGTTGAGGAAGGATAATAAGAAGTTCCGTTATATCCTGCCAGCAAAAGCAACATGGTTACTGTTAGTATTGTTCCTATTCCGGCGTACCAAATTCCGGCTTTGAAACTCTTTTTGACGATTGAAGCAATGATGCCAAACAAAACCAATAAAACGCCAACAAGGAATACAATAGCCACTATCGGCATTTCAATCAGGTTTGTAAAATATTTATATTGAACTAACGACACAACACCTTCTGCATCAACAGCATATCCTTTAGATAGCATAATTGAAATAACAAATGCCAGGAAGAAAACCACGAAAGGTATGGCATTGTATAGGAGCGCTTTGTAAGATTTCGCTTCGAGATTATCATTACTTAAACGGTTGATAAAAAACAATGCAGCATTGGTACGCGCCAGGAAGAAAACAGTCAGACCAAGCAACCAGTTTCTGACACAAAGCAAAGCCTCCAAACCATGCCATTCGGAGCCCCAGCGACTAATTACCGGCGAAATTAAATTGGTGATATTGCCTTTCCCAACTGTAAAATCGGATCCGGTAAAGAAAGTAGCAACAGCCGCACCAATCAGAAAAGTTCCCAACAAACCATTGATAAACAGGAATACCTGATAGGTCTTTGCTCCGAACACATTTCCTGGCTTATTTTGAAACTCATACGATACAGCCTGGATAACAAACGCAATAAGGATAATAAACCAAACCCAATAAGCGCCACCAAAACTGGTTGAATAGAAAAGCGGAAAAGACGCAAAAAATGCACCGCCAAAAGTAACCAGCGTTGTAAAAGTAAATTCCCATTTTCTACCAAGCACATTGACCAGCAAGCGCCTTTCATCTTTGTCTTTTGTAAGTGAAAACAACATGGACTGACCACCCTGAATGAAAAGGAGAAAAGTCAGAATACCTCCAAGCAGTGATATTAAAAACCACCAATAATGTTGAAGAAATGAATATGTTATCATGATAATTCTTTTTTTAAAAATTTATAAATAGATGAATCAATGTACTTCAGGACCTTTGCTGATTTTCCTGAACATAATCCTGAGTTCGGCAACCAACAACGCGGTAAAGATCAGGGCGAACAAGATAAAAGTCGTCATAACAGCCTCAGAAGATACACTTGAAACTGCAGCCTGAACTGGTAAAACATCCTGAATTGCCCAGGGCTGTCGGCCAACTTCAGCAACAATCCATCCGGCCTGAGAGGCGACATGTGCAACAGGTATAGAAAACAGCGTTATCCACATCAACCAACTTACACGCTCAAGCATTTTTTTCCAATGCAGAAACCACAACACCCCAAAGAGCAGTAACATATAAAATCCAAGTGCTACCATGATGTGGAATGAGTAAAATGTCATGGCTACATTAGGAATCACATCTTCAGGCTTTTCCAGATAACCGTAACCAAAATTATTGAAATTTGCCTTTAAAGCTGCTTTATGAACAGCTGCGAGAGAATCATTTTTCTGCGCTTTTGCTTCCTGATATCCTTTTAAAGATTCAATTGCCAGTTTTCCACTGGCCTGTTTCTCTGCAAATGGCGCTACAACAGTACCATCAGTAAGGGTGTAACCATTGATAATATCTTTGACGCCCGGAACAAATGCATTCGCATCATAATAGCCTAAAAGAGACAACATCCCCGGTACCGGCACATCAACTTTTGCAATAAAAGTTTTCTCATCATTATCCCATTTCTTATCCGGATTCAAAATTCCCATGGCAACAATATTCGCATTGGTTTGTCCGTTGTATAAACCTTCCATGGCTGCCAACTTCATGGGTTGTTTCTGGGCTACATGATAAGCAGAACCATCACCGGTAGCAATTGTTAACAGCATGGCGACAGCACCAAAGATTGATGCAACTTTCATGCTTTTGAATGCAAAATCCAAATCGCGTTTTTTAATAATAAACCAGGCACTGATACCCACAACAAACATAGCACCCACGACCCAACTCGACCAAACTGTATGAAGGAATTTGTTTTGAGCAACAGGTGAAAGCAGTAAAGCCCAAAAATCAATCATTTCATTTCGGGAAGCATCAGGATTGAATTCCATACCTACAGGATATTGCATCCACGCATTGGCTACGAGAATCCAGAGAGCCGACAATGTTGCTCCTAAAATGGTTAACCAGGTTGATGCAAGGTGAAAACCCTTACTTACCTTGTTCCATCCAAAAAACATAATTGAGATAAATGTAGCTTCCAGAAAGAAGGCAACAATTCCTTCAATAGCTAAAGGAGCACCAAATATATCTCCTACAAACCAGCTGTAGTTCGACCAATTGGTACCAAACTGAAACTCCATGATAATTCCTGTTGCCACGCCAATGGCAAAATTAATTCCAAACAAAGCCATCCAGAATTTTGCGGCTTTTTTCCAGGCCTCATTTCCTGTTTTGTAATAAATTGTTTCCATGATAGCCTGAATTACGCCCAATCCTAATGTTATCGGCACGAAAATCCAATGATACATGGCTGTCATCGCAAACTGAGCCCGTGACCAGTTAATAAGAGAGACATCTAATAATTCCATAATGTGACTGGTATTAATGATTTAGTTATTAAAAAAGAAAATCGGAATTGTAATGATTACAATTCCGACAAAATTAAATAATTTTTTTTATAAATACATAATGTTTTATAAAAAAAAATGAATGAGACTATCTGACTTGTATTAGCCTACCATAATTTCCACTGTAAGCCCATCATGGCAGTAATGCCTGGCAAAGGCAACCCACCGAAATCAACATATTCCTGATTAAAAATGTTATTGGCATCTGCATAAATAAGCCATTTCCCTAACCTCCAACCAATACGTGTACCTACAGTTAGATAAGGTTGATAATCAAGCATTTTACCAGTACCATATTCAGCGTATTCTCCTGCCCTGTCTGTATATAAAACATTCCATGTCATATCAACTTTTCGTAAAACCGCATGCGTAGCCCTTAATTTTAATTGATTTTTTGCATAGTCGAGGGCATACTTCGAATCAAAATCCTCATGCTGTTTATCTGTTTGAATAAAATTCCACGACAAATCAATTTGTCGAATGGCAGAACTTCTGAAAATATAAGAGGCTGACAATTCAGCTCCTAAGGTATTCAGACTGGTGATATTCTTACTTTTCCAAACACTTTCAGCAGGATATTTTACCCAATCGATGATATCATCTCCAATTCTATAGAAAACACCTGCATGAATATTCAATCCTGCATCTTCAAACTTCACCCCCAATTCAGTTGTTTTAGAAAATTCCGGTTTTAAGTCAGGATTTCCCTGATTGGCCAAATCGGTATAATATAAATCGGTATAGGTTGGAAACCTGGATGCTGTATTGAAAGAACCATTGGCAGTCCATTTTTCGTCGATAACAAAACTCAAATCAAGTCCATAATTAGGCACAAGCCCGAATTCATCACTATGTATTACTGACAACCCTCCCGAGTACAGCAAATTATCAAATGATCCTGTATAATCTACATAAGCCGTTTGAAAAAACCGGATAGCTTCTTTGGTGAAAAACTTATTTTTTCCCGGCTCAAAAATATTCTTCACAAAATCAGTTGAATCCAACATCTGTACACCCAGTTTATTACTGAGGATATGATCGGTTTTAATTTCGAGTCCACCCGATAAAATACCCCCGTTCACCTTATATCTGAAGCCTGCTGAACCACCGCTTACATTGGTAAGATGATAATTATGATCTTTATAAGATGGAATGGCATTTTTAAAATCACGGAAAAGTTCGAAACGGTCGTAATGACTTCTGTTGAAAAGCAAAACTTTCACATCAAGTTTATTTAAAGACATATTCCAGTTTAGCGAATTAAATCTGGCCACAGTATTTTCAAACTGGAATGGAAATTTAGGGGTATAGAAACCATAAGCACCAAATGATTTATGCTGATAACCTGTTTGAAAATCGAAAGTACCAATTTTACGTGACTTCCACACTGTTTGAGAAAAGGCGTTATAACTTTTATAGTCAGTATTCTCCCGATACCCATCACTTTGTTGATTTGCAAAAGAACTGTAATGTTGCAAACGTCTTTTCCCCAGCTTAAATGAAAAGCGTGAGTTTCGGGTATCATATGAACCCCACGATACCTCACCGCTCAGAAAACTTTTATCCCCGGGGTCGGTAACAATATTGATAACACCCGCAAATGCCTGACTTCCAAATCTTCTGGCCGCAGAACCCTGCAAAACCTCAATTCTGCTAATCTCACTAATATCAACAGGAATATTCATATTGTGATGACCGGTTTGAGGATCGGTGATATTGACTCCGTTTAACATCACCATAACCTGATCGAAAGAACTTCCCCGCAACGAAATATCCGACTGCGTATTACCAACACCCCGTTGGCGAATATCCACTCCCGGTATGCTTTTCAGTAAAGCATCCAGACTTTGAACCGGCATTCGGGATATCTGTTCTTTGTCGACAACAGTAATTACTTTGCCAATCTC